>VBBG01000211.1 GCA_005882905.1 Candidatus Bathyarchaeota archaeon
CTCCGTATTACCTCAAGCTCTTCGGGTGTGAATGGTTTTACATCATCGTACCATCCTTCTATCAGAATTCTGCCATCCTCGTCCTGAATCGTATCGAGCATCCTCACCAGCCGCCAAGCAGGGTTCTCTACAACCGCTGCCCGGGCCGAGTGCGAGTCCTTCAAGGCAGTCTGGACTTTGAACTCGACATAGAGCATTCCTTTCAGACCAAGGGTGACCAAGGGTCTGTCATCATAGTCTAGACCTCCGAACTCCCAGATAGCGGATTCTCCGCTAAGTCGACCTTTGTACTTGGCGATGAATTCGGCGAAATGAGGACTTCCAATCTCTTCCTCGCCTTCAATGACCCACTTGATATGGCATGGAACGTCTCCTCCGGCTTTTTGACAAGCGTCGATCGCCATTAGGCGGGAGACGATGTTTCCCTTGTTTTCACTAGCACCCCGAGGATAGATTCTGCCATCTTCCACAGCGGCCGAGAACGGTGGATGGGTCCACAAGTCGACTGGCTCTACCGGCTGGACATCATAATGGTTGTACACTAACAGTGTCCTGCTCCCCCGTTTAGATGTGAGTTCGCCGAAAATGATCGGAGGTCCATGGGTCGGCGAGAAGGATTCTGTGGTGAATCCTGTCTCTTTGAGAAACCTCTCTACGAGCTGAGCTGCCTCTGTCATTCCCAGGTTCTGGGCCGATACGCTGGGTTGCTGACAGAGGATTCTCAGTTTTTCTACGAACCGATCCTTGTTTCGGTCGATGTACTCCGAAATCTCACGTTGCCTTGTGTCGACATCGCTGAGGGCTTTAGCCAAGGGAATCCTACGCTGAATCGTCATCGGACCGGGTTATCAATGAGTCGGTTAAACACCTGACCCGGTGTGTTAGTTGCGTTTCGGAGCCTTCTTCGATTGTCCTTTAATAATATGAGATGAGGGTCCGGTCACAAGTCATCAGGGGATGGAGTACCTCTGCCGAGACTGCCTCTCAGAAGAGATCGGTTTACTTCATCCGCGGCCAAGCCTGCTGTCGTGATTACGAGGTTTATTCTGGCTGCGGTTGGTTTAGTTGCGCTGGCTCTTCTGATCACTGTGATACTTCTGACCGGGGCTGCAACTCCAATCATCGAAAATAATCAGACTTCGATGCTCCCCTATTTTGCAGGTAGAACTCTATCCAGAATGACAATTGCTTATGGTCTCAGCCTTGCGTTTGCGCTGGCCTATGGCATTTTTACCGCAATGAACCACCGCGCCTCTCACGTCATGTTGCCCCTACTCGACATTTTCCAGTCGGTCCCCGTTCTCGGATTCCTACCTGTTGTCTTCCTTCTGGTCTTGAACAGGCTTCCCGGCACCCCTGGCCAAGAACTGGCCTCGATCATAATGATCTTTACAGCTATGGCCTGGGCCCCAACTTTCGGGGTCATAGCCGGAGTGAACGCGATTCCTGCGGACATCAAGGAAGCGTCCCGAGCCTATGGCGTCCGCGGATTCAAATATCTTCGCCAGATCGTTCTTCCGGCCGTCTATCCGGAACTGATCTGGAGCAGCATCCTCGCCTGGGGAGGAGGATGGTATCTGATACCCATCGAGGAGTACATCCCTGGAACGGTCAATCTCCCAGGATTGGGCTCTTACATTGCAATTGCTGGCCGCAAGCCAGATCTCGCCTCTGCTCTTTTCGGTCTCATCATCCTCGTCGGAATAATCTTCGCGATTGATCAGCTAGTCTGGCGGCCGCTTGGCAGGCGAGCAGAGAAGTACAAGTATGAAACTGTCGCCGCGCCAGCAACGGAGACCCAGAGAAGCATCGTTGGGGAGGGGATGAGAAGATATGAGGGCCGCCTCATTTCACCAGTCACCTCATTCCTCAAGTCGGAAAAATCCTACTTCAATAGGGTCGTCGAGATTACTCGACTCAGGCGACTGCTGCACGCGAGAGAGAGGTTACGGTTTCCTGAACGAATTACTAGAATTCCCCTCTGGGGAAAACTCGCCAGTTACGCAATCTTCCTAAGCTTGGTCGCTGTTGCGCTCGCGATCATCATCCCACCGAAGTCTCAATCAATAGAGAATGCTATCGCAACCAATTTCTCTTTGCTGGCGAATAATGTAACTGCCCTAGACCTTTTCCTGAACACGTTGCTGTCAGTTTCCCGTTTGGCCACTGCCTATTGTATCGCCCTGGCCTGGACGCTCGGTGCAGGAATTCTAATCGCTAGGAGTTCTAGGCTCTCCCGGTGGCTGGTCCCCATTTTCGACATCGGACAATCCATTCCCGCCACAGCCCTCTTTCCGCTGGTCATTATCCTTCTAGTAGACCCATTCAGAAATACACCCTACCTGGGATTGACGCTGAACATTGCCTCTATAGTACTGATTCTCACGGGTATGCAGTGGTATTTGCTGTTCAACATCGTGGGGGCGGTAAACAGTGTTCCCAACGATCTGTTGGAGGCGAGCCATGCCTATGGAGTTCGAGGAGGCAGATTCGTGAAGGAAATACTGGTTCCTGCATCGTTTCCTGCCATTCTAATTGGCAGCATACAGGCATGGGGTGGGGGATGGAACGCTCTCATAGTCTCGGAATATGTCAGCGCGGACGCTAATGTTCAAGGGCTGGGATCGTTTCTCGTGAAAGCGACAAACCTTGAGGCGAACCCAGCGCTAGTCGCCCTAGCCAACGTGGAAATATTCGCCGCCCTGCTTGTCATGACTGCCACTGTACTCATCATTAACAGACTCGTCTGGAGAAGAATGCTACGGAAAGCTGACAAGTACAAGTTCGAGGCATAAAGTCACTGACCCAGATCAGCGAGTCGCTCCTGGAGATCAAGGACATTACAAAGACCTACCCGGGAGAGGGAAAGAACACGACGGTACTAGACCATATCAGCTTCAAGGTCCAAAAGGAATTCCTCTGTATCGTCGGCCCCTCTGGTTGCGGCAAGAGCACACTCCTACGAATAATCGACGGGCTAGACAAGCCAACCTCAGGCCAAGTTCTCTTTCACGGACAACCCATCACCGCCCCTAGCCCAAAGATTGGTGTAATCTTCCAAACGTTCGCACTAATCCCATGGAAGACTGTTCTCGGCAACGTCGAACTCGCCCTCTCCGGCTCCGCTATCCCAAAGGAGGAACAATTGAAGATAGCCGAGAAGTATGTTCAGGATGTGGGCTTGGAGGGCTTCGAGACGGCATATCCTAAGGAACTCTCGGGGGGAATGAAGCAGCGTGTCGGAATTGCACGAGCACTTGCGCTGCAGCCAGAAGTGTTGTTGATGGATGAGCCCTTCTCCAGTCTAGACGCTCTTACAGCTGAGAACCTCCGCAGGGAGGTTCTTGAAATCTGGCGAGACCCTGTCTATGCGACGAACTGTGTAGTGATGGTAACTCATAACGTACAGGAGGCTGTCTACATGGCAGACCGGGTCATCGTTCTAGGCCACAGGCCGGCGAGGATTCTAGATGATGTTCCGATTACGTTAGAGCGGCCTCGAAGTCAGCGGGACCCGGCGATGTTCGATTATTCCGACAGGATTATCTCAAAGATCAGTTAGCGCGGAGCTTCCCTCGGCAGTAGGCTCTCCGACTGACCATCGTATCTGAATAATCCGGTAAACACGCCCCAGCTAATGATCACGTTAACGATTGTCGGGAGGTCAGTAGTGTAGCCGTACTTTGAGCTCACAAATCGTGCTAGCTCAAACCTGCTCAATTGCTTCTTCTCGTGAACTATCCGAAGCACGTCAGCGAATGGCTCAAGGCCAACCAGCCTATCGTGCACTAGCTTCTTCCTTTCTGGAATCTTGCCGCTGAGCGCCTTCTTGCCCAGGTCTGTGAGCGAGATGTCTCCCTGCTGGACATCAACGAGACCCATGTACTCTGCGGTATCAATGATGGGGAGCAGCTCGTCCAAAGCGATTCTCAGGTCTATCGTCAGGTTGGCCACGTCAGTCTTCCCGTTGTACGCCCGCAGTAGGTCGAGGAGACCGAACACCCTGTTAACCCCGGCGGTGGGAAGCAATTCGCGAAACGTTTGAAGGGTTTCTGCTGCCAGGTTAAAGAGCTTCCGAACACTCGTCCAAGTTCTATGTTTCCTTCTTGAACCATGGTTGAAAGAGTTCTTTAAAGCGCAACTGTGAAGGTGCCAATAATGGACACTACAACACTTCCAACCATCGAAGATATCAGAACTGCAGCACGCAGAATAGACGGAGTCGCATCAGAGACACCTTTAGTCGAATCGCCCTCACTATCAAGGATTCTCGGACGCGAAGTCTATCTCAAGCTGGAATGTTTCCAGCCAATCCGCGTGTTCAAGATCCGAGGAGCATACAACAAGATTTCCCAACTGGCTTCGAAGAAGATTGTGGCCGCGTCGTCCGGTAACCACGGTCTTGCTGTTGCATACAGCTCACGTCTACTTGGGAAGCAGTCTACTGTTGTGATTCCTGAAACGGCGGTCAGGGAAAAGGCCGACGCGATCGCGGAGTACGGAGCAGAAGTTGTGAGATTTGGAAAGTATCACTCAGACAGGGAGTCGAAAGCAGCCGAGATTTGCAAGAGGACGGGCGCCGCCTTCGTGCATCCTTTCAACGACCCCGATATAATAGCCGGTCAAGGAACGTGCGGGCTTGAGATTACTGAACAGTTGACGGACTTCGACTCAGTCATAGTGCCCGTCGGTGGAGGCGGACTCATCTCGGGAATATCCATCGCAGTAAAAGCGTTGAGACCCTCGTCCAAGGTCTTCGGTGTCGAACCAGTTGGTGCGACCAAGATGCAATTGTCCCTTAGGGCAGGCAAACTCGTGAAGCTTGAGGCTCCCCAGTCTATCGCCGATGGGCTGATCCCCTCCTCAGTTGGCGAACTGACGCTTGAGGCTTGTCGAAAGAATGTTGATGGAATGTTCAGTGTATCTGATGATGGGATCTTGTCTGCGATGCGTCTGCTGGTTCGCGAAGCTCATATATTCCCTGAACCGTCGGGGTCCGCACCCTTGGCGGCTCTAATGAGTGAGCGGGACAAGTCGATGTTAGGAAAGCGTGTCGTTCTGGTTATCTCGGGTGGAAATGTTTCGATCGATCTGATGCGCCGCTTGCTGTCACAAGAAGTGACAGTCAGCCATGCCTCCTAGTACGGGTAGCTAGTCACGTACTCTCTCGGATCTACAATGTTCTCTGGTCGGAGGCCTTTCAGGAATCTTATCGTGTTCTCAACGGCTAGCTTAACGGGTCGTCCGGTGGCCAGGCCGGAAGGTCCCGAGACATGGGGTGTCCCTATGAAGTTGGGCAGAGAGAGAAACGGATAATCCGTCTTGAGGGTTTCCCGCGACTCTCTGTACCACCAGACGTCGGTCGCGTACCTGAAATTCGGGTTGGCTACAAGATGATCGTAAAGA
The DNA here is from genome assembly GCA_005882905.1 of Candidatus Bathyarchaeota archaeon. GTDB lineage: Archaea > Thermoproteota > Bathyarchaeia > 40CM-2-53-6 > 40CM-2-53-6 > 40CM-2-53-6. The sequence continues at coordinate 5,407 of VBBG01000211.1, forward strand.
GCTTTCTCATCCACGAGCTCTCCGCGAGCAATATTGACCAGTATGCAAGTATTCTTCATAACTGACAATCTCTCACGATTGATGATTCTCGTCGTTTGATTGGTCAGAGGCAGAGCCAGGACTACAGCATCAGACTCCCTCAGAACACTCGATAACCCGTCTTCGCCATCGAATATCTTCACACCCTTAACCGCCTTTGCCCTTCTAGAGTAGGCGTACACGCGCATACCGAAACCATGGGCCATCCTCGCCACCGAGGTCCCGATTCCTCCAAACCCGAGTATGCCGAGTACCTTCTCTCTGAGAATGGTGACCTCTGTCCCAGCGTCGAGTGTCCGTCTTAGGGTCCACTTCTCCTCTCTGAGGGAGACATGCAGTTCTACTATCCTCTTCGCAGCCGAGAGTAGCAAGGCCAACGCGTACTCGGCGACCTCGTCCGAATAAGCACCTGCGTTGCTACTCACAATGGCATCTTTGTTCAGATTTGTGAAAGGTATGTGGTTGACGCCTGCGAGAATGCTCTGAACGAATTTGAGCCTGGTCATCTTCTCAAGGCTCTCCTGGGTCAATTCCCTGGGCCAGGAAAACACGAGGAGGACGTCGATTGTAGGCAGAATGGTTGCTAGCTGGTCTCCCATCAGATCTGCGAGTGTGTAGACGGTGGAATATTCTGAGAGTCTGTCGATATTCTTTCTATCAACGACATCCGTGCCCACAAGTAGATTGGGCTTAGAGGTTGTCATCGTAAAGCATTCGGGTAATGCGTCATGCTAATAACTGATAGAATAGACGAGCTTGACAGATTGGATCTTTCAGAGATTATTCCTGAGAGGCTCTGGGTT
>VBBG01000212.1:0-6637 GCA_005882905.1 Candidatus Bathyarchaeota archaeon
TCGAATCGGTATTCCCACAACCGGACCCAGAAGTCAGACGGGTCTCGGAGGAGAGGGAGAAGTTGCACGCCAAAGTCTTCCTCCCGGACAAGAAGGCTGTCTCTAACTGTCTGGACAAGTTCGAGACTCTCATGATCTGGCAAAGGACGGGCCTTCGAAACGAGCCCATCGTCCTATCAGCGGACGATTCGTCAATCCGTGAGAAAATCAAAGCACTCCAATATCCCTGCTGGATCAGGGCGCGAGAAGGAGCGGGAGGCCTCCTCAGCTGCAGAGCCTCAAACGAGAATATCGTTGAGCACTGGATACGCTTCCACTGGGACCAGGGCGTCAAGACTGACTTCATCGCGGAAGACTATCTTCCTGGGCGAGACTATTGCTTCATGTCCATCTGGGACCAGGGCACCCTCATCACTTCGATGATCCGGGAACGGCTGAGCTGGGTAGGCCACCGGCTCATAGGAACAGGAGGAACCTCAAAACTCAACCACGTAGTTCATTCCTCGATAGTCAATGGCAAGTCCATAGAGGCTATTCGTGCGGTATCAAGGTCGCCCCATGGTGTATTCTGCGTCGACCTCAAAGAAGACTCAGACAAGGTTCCGAGACCTACCGAGATCAATTGTAGATTCACAACAAACGTTCACTATCTCACGCTCGCCTCGATAAAGCTCGCGCATCCAGAATGGAACTTTGCTTGGCTCGCCTCGAGGCTAGCGCTGGGCGAGGAGATACCGGAATGTTCGAAGACGAACGCTCTACCCGCCGACCTATGGTTCACAAAGAATACTGACATGGGCTTCACGATGGTCAGAGGAAACCATTGGAAGGTAGCCGAACCGCCATAGGGCGAATTCTGCAAGAATTTCCACCCTGTAGTCCCTGATGAAACGCGTTGGGATCAAGAGGACGGAAATTTCAGATCCTCCAAAGAAAAAATCGTTCAGAATAAGCCCAGATCGCAGATTCAAGCATGCGTTTTGACCTCGTGCAGTTTTCACGCTGACCTGCACGCTGACCTACACGATAACGAAAACGCCTGACTAGCCGATTCTGCCCGAGAAACCGAAATCCAAGCCTAGACCGGCTTCAACTGGCGGGACGCCTCCCGAAAAATCTCAAAAACGTTAATCCTCGCGACACAGAGCAGCCGATCCAGAAGATGCTACAATAACAGGAACCGTCTTCAAGAGGAGACCGCGCAGATACAGAAATGACTCTCATGTCGGACGCCTATAGAAGTAGAACCTGACCTGCCGATCCCACACGAATAGCCAGATGGCAGAGAGGGCCAGAGCCACGAGCGCCTTTACACTCGCATCGAAGTATGAGCCAAACGGCAGATTCAACGCGACCAGCCTCAAAGGAGCAACAATTCTAGTCAGAATACCAAAGCCGAGAATCATCAGCGCCCACTGGGTCACGAAGATTCCCAGCTGATACGCGACGACCCGCTTGTTCAAAGCATGACCCCCGTCAAGAAGAGCGTGATCACCGCGAGAGTCGTTGAGGCTAGGAAGAGACCCCAGATATCCGAGACAATCTCCTCCTCCTTCGCCGGCTTCCCCGCTACGAGCGTCCTTACGAGAGTCAGTGGAGCCGCAGGGTCCTCCGAAGACGCCAGCCGCTCATCGTCCAAGAGCCTCGTCGGACGAGCCTTCAACTCCCTATGCTCAGTGAACCGACGAATCCGCGACAGGAAGAAGAACGAATTCTGAATGTTAGGAAACATCGCCACAACGCTGGCAATCTCCGTCTTGCCAAGAATCGCCAATGCTCCCAGGGACGCGCCTATCGATAGCTGGCCCACATTCCCGGAGAACGCTCGAGACGGGAAACGGTTGTAGTAGAAGAAACCGAGGAGAGAGAACAAGAGGCTCGCGTAAAGAAAGATGCTAGAAGAATTTCCTCCTGTGAGCAGTAATCCGATGAGTAAGCCTCCGGAGACGATGGATATGCCGCCGGACATGGACCCGTTGAGAGGGTCGAGCATATTGACGGTGTTCGACGTCACCGATATGACGATGAGAATGGTTAGAGGATAGATTATGTGGAGATGGTATCCTCCAAACAGAGGCACGCGTAGAGTCGGATCGTACACCTGACCAGGAAACTCCAAGCCGAGTATCAAGAGGGGGAGCCCGCAGAAGAGTGTGAGAAGAGGCTTGAATATTCCCCGCAGCTTGAGCCGATCATCCACCGCTCCCACCACGGCAGTAAGCCCGACGACGAGGGAATATGCCGTAAACGGTATCCAGTTTGCTCCGGTCATGAGACAGTAGATCACGGCAAACACGACTAGTGTGACCGGGACGGCAGCGCCGCACATTTCCGGAATCTTCGGCCGCGCCAGTTTGTGGACATCGATCCCGACTATGCCATGAGCAGAGTTCCAGTACATGAAGAAACGGGTGAGAGCCAGGGATACCGGAAACGCTCCCAGCGCGACCAGGATCGCGATCGTGTCCCAGTCGAGGGATGCCATGCCGGGCATCGATGCCATTCCGACTATAAAACAACAGTACACTGAAGGAAGGATTATCAGTAGTCAAAATCGTGAACGCCGGTACAAATCATCATGTCCAAGTCTCATCCATTCATCCCAAACACGAGTCAAGAGCTTAGGAAGAAGATGCTCAAAGCGATCGGAGTCGCAACCATAGACGAACTCTACTCCGATATTCCAAAGGAGGTGCAGCTCAATCAGCCGCTGAAAATAGATGGATTCTACCCGGAACAGGAAGTCCGATCGAGAATAGAACAGCTGCTGAACAAGAACAAGTCCGCCGCCGACTATGACATGTTCCTCGGAGCAGGAATCTACGACCACTTCATACCAGCCGCGGTCAAGACGATAATGGCTCGGACAGAATTCCAGACCTCCTACACCCCATATCAGCCCGAAATCTCCCAAGGGCTCCTCCAAGCCCTCTTCGAATTTGAATCAATGATCCGCGACCTGACGGGAGTAGACGCTGTAAATTCGTCTCTCTACGACGGATCAACAGCCCTCGGAGAGGCGGCAAGAATGGCAATTCGGGTAACAAGCCGCTACAAAATTCTAGTTCCTCGAAGTCTACACCCCGACAAGCTCTCCGTACTGCGCAACTACACGGAGCCTGTAGGCATTCGAATCGAAACCTTCGGCATGGACGATGAAACAGGATGCCTCGACCTCGACGACCTGAAAATCAAGGTCAATACGGAAACCGCTGCTGTTCTGTGCGAGGTCCCCTCGTTCTTCGGAATCCTAGATCCCAACGCGGTAAGCGTTCCTTCGCTATGCCACGAGAAAGGAGCACTCTCAATCATCGGGTTCGACCCGATATCTCTAGGCGGACTCAAGCCTCCAGGAGACTATGGTGCAGACATTGTCGTAGCCGAGGGACAGTCTATCTCCTCAGAGATGAATTTCGGAGGCCCGGGTCTTGGAATTATCGGTTGCAAAGGAGAGAATCTTCTCCGACAAATGCCGGGACGACTCATCGGCATGACGACCACGATGGACGGTAAGAACCGAGCATTTAGCATGGTTCTCCAGACCAGAGAACAACACATCCGGCGGGAAAAGGCGACCTCGAACATATGCACCAATGAAGCCCTTCTCGGCGTCGGAGCAGCGGCCTATCTCTCACTCCTAGGACCCAGGGGTCTATCACAGCTTTTCGAGACTATTCTTGTAAAGACAAACCATGCGATCAAGCGGCTTCACGAATTACCAGGAACCTTGATCCCAAGATTTACTGGACAGCACTACCAAGAGTTCGTAGTCACACTTGAGAACCCCCGTCACACCATTGCCAAGATGAACCAGGATCTGCTCGCGGCGGGGATACATGGAGGGAAGAGTCTCGTCAACGACTTTCCAGAGCTGGGTCAGAGCTCGTTGATGTGCGTGACTGAGACTCACAGGCCGGAAGCGATAGACAAGCTTCGAGCCACGATGGAGAAGTTTGTGAGAAGCTAGAGATCATGTATCGCCAAGCTAGATGGGACGAACCATTGATCATAGACAGGTCGCAGCCCGGAAAGGTAGGACACCTCCCGATGAGACCAAGCGAGGTCGAGATGAATACGTCCGGAAACGTGATGGATTTGGTACCGAGCGCACTGCACAGAAACGGTCCTCCTCCTCTCCCGGAAGTCTCAGAACCCGAAGTTGTACGTCATTTTGTCCGACTCTCCCAAGAGAATTACTCTCCAGACCTAGGAATCTATCCGCTCGGAAGCTGTACCATGAAGTACAATCCGAAGTCATCGGAGCTGGCCGTGCAGACAGCGAAGCTCGAGAAGCTACACCCGGAGCAAGACGAGTCAACTATCCAAGGAATACTCGCCCTCATGTTTCACCTCGAGAGAATGCTTGCGGAGATAACGGGAATGAGCAGGATGACACTTCAGCCTGCTGCCGGAGCCCATGGCGAGTACTTGGGCTGTCTGATCACACGCTCCTTCCACAGGTCGAAGAATGAGCTGGAGCAGAGGACAGAGATGATCGTGCCTGACTCCGCACATGGCACAAACCCGGCCAGCGCCGCTATGGCCGGTTTCAAGGTAGTCGTGGTCCCCTCAAACTCTGAAGGAATGGTCGATCTCGAAGAATTAGCGAACGTTGCGGGGCCCCGTACGGCTGGGCTAATGATTACAAATCCCAACACTCTCGGAATTTTCGAGAGGAACATTCTCGAGATTGCGAGAATCATCCACAAGGCTGGTGGGCTTCTCTACTACGACGGGGCGAATTTCAACCCTCTACTGGGAAAGGTCCGGCCGGGCGACATGGGGTTTGACATTCTCCATCTTAATCTTCACAAGACCTTCGCGACCCCTCACGGTGGCGGGGGACCCGGGGCTGGTCCCGTGGGAGTCACCAGGTCGCTTGAAAAATTCTTGCCAGTCCCAATTGTAGAATTTGACGGCAAGAACTACTACTACAACTATAATGTCCCGGACTCGATAGGCAAGATCAGATCGTTTCATGGAAACATCGGAATTCTTGCAAGAGCGTATGCGTACATACTCAACTTGGGTGCCGATGGTCTCAAGATGGTCGCCGAGACCGCAGTTCTCAACACCAACTATGTTCTCTCAAAAGTTCTCGCCAAAGGTCAATATCAGCTTCCCTTCGCTCCACAGAGAAAACACGAGTTCGTCCTAAGCGCCAAGGGATTGAGCAACAGTACTGGGATCAGAGCGATGGACTTGGCCAAACGAATGTTGGACCGGGGGGTCCATGCACCGACAACTTACTTTCCGCAGATTGTTGACGAGGCTTTGATGGTGGAAGTCCCGGAGACGGAGAGTCTTCAAGACCTCGACCATTTTGTCGACGTGCTGACGAGTGTATTCGAGGAGGCGCAATCGAATCCGGAAGCTGTAAGGTCTGCGCCGCACTTCACATCGGTGACGCGAATAGACGATGTAAAGGCGTCACATCCGAAGACGCTGACCTTACACTGGCACGGTGCTTCGTCGACCCAGAAGCGAGTTTCCCATCAGGAACCTATCGCCCAAGTGAACTATTAGATCGCGGGCTGATACTGTCAAGCTAAGCAAGGGCCGTCTGGGAGTGCCGGTCTTCACATGAGGGTGTCAGCGCATGTCTGCAAGCTTATATGGTAGAGGTCTAAAACGCGCGATTTCGTATTCCAAACGTAATACAATTGACTACATTGTGGATATATCGTCAGCGATGAACCTCACACGAGATTGAATTGTCCGTAGAGGAAGTTGCGTCTCAGCGACCCTCTCGAGGATTGCAGATTGCCATTGTTGGCGTAGGAGGTGCGGGCAACAGCCTTCTCAGCCGTGCGATCAGCGAGGGAGTGAGCCCAAAGAATTGTGTCGCGGTCAATACTGACCGAGGCCAACTATCAGAGTCGAGTGCCCAGAACAAGGTTCTCTTTGCGGGATCCTCTGGATCTAGCCGGAGTGGCTCCGCGGACAGTCGCTCGCGCATACAGTCATTGGCGCACAGAGTTGCTCCGTTTACTCGGGAATCAGACTTTACCATTCTCTTGACCGGTCTTGGGGGCGTGACGGGCACAAGCGCGGCGCCCCTCATCGCTCAGCTCAACCGTGATGAAGTTAGACCCGTGGTCTCGATCGTGGCCTTGCCTTTCATCCATGAGCGAGAGAGAAGATTTGTGGCGTTGCGAGGGCTCAAACAGATGGTCGAGGCCTGTGATTGCACAGTCGTTATCGATAATGCGGCCGAATTTGGACGGGTTTCAGACTCAGAGCGCGCGGCGGATGAGACAGCTGGCTTTGCGGTGAGGAGTCTGTCGGAAGTGGTGGCGATGGGACGGCCTTTGGTTAGTTATAGAATCCTGAAGATACTGTCGCTTGGACAGATCGGGACCGTATGCTTTGCGCCGGTGATTTCGAACGAGAGAGTCCAATCCGCAGTGATTGGCGCGCTTCGAACGCCATCTGCTAGTCTGACTGCGTCAAAGGCGAGAGGGGCGGTCCTGCTATATCGCGGGGTGGAACCGTTGAGTAGCGGGCAGGTTGCGCGAGCGTATGAGGCAGTATCCTCGCTCGTCGGGCATGATGTCGAGTTTGTCCATGTGAGCACGATATCAGCGGCATCATCGAGCTTGTCGGTCTTCCTTACCGGCTATTCCTACGATATGGT
>VBBG01000212.1:6651-9505 GCA_005882905.1 Candidatus Bathyarchaeota archaeon
TCTACCAGATGGAGGGGCCCTAGAGATGGAAGCGTACGATTCTGCTGAAGATCTGTCCGACGTTGAATTTAGCGGCTGTGACTCGGAAGCCGGCTTGGTCAGTCTGCGGATCCCATTGTACCAGATGGAAGACTTGTAGGGACCCTAATCTCGTCTCGCTAGTTTTCGCAGCCGGTCGCCCAGACTGTAGGCTTGTCCGTCGGGCGTCGTGGCCCCGTTCCTGATCGCATCTAGAACTGATGCGATAGTCTTCGACTCGCATTCGATGGTTGTGAATGCCTTGCCGATGGTCTCTGGAATATGCGAGTCGCTTCCGGCCGTCTGAGGAAGCTGCTTCTCCTCAGCAAAAGTTCGTGCACGCTTCCATGTGACAGAATGGAGGATACTTGCCGAATTGATCACTTCGATCGCATCCGGCATGGTCGTTAGGATGTCTGGTTTGATTGCTGATCGGAACATATCGTATGGATGGGCTACTATCGAGACTCCTCCCATGTTCCTGATTTCCCGGATTGTCTGGTTGGCGGAGAGTCCTCGAGGAATGGGGCGGGGTATTCCAAGGCCGATCATGTGGCCGTCCCGGCTTGAAATCTCGATGCCTGGTATCACGATCGTTTCTTCGAGTGTATCTGTTGAGAGGATGTTGTGGTCTGTGATCGCAAGTCCGTCGAGGCCGGCCCGCTGAATGTTTGGGACGAGTTCGTCAAGTCTGATGTGTGCGTCGCTTGACTTGTTGGTGTGGACGTGTAGGTCAAGCTTCAATTTCAGGTGTTGTTCCGCTCCGGATCTCTTCCAGCCGTGCGCGGAGTTTTTTGGCTGAAACTTTGTGGAATAGTGGTTTCATGGTTCGTATTCCGCGACCCGGTCCGAGACTCGTCTGGCCGGCTTGTTTCCAGCTGATCTTCTGACTGGTTAGGATGCTCTTCTGAATCTCGGAGGAGGTGGTTGGGAGGAAGGGTTGGAGTTCTATTGCGATCGTCGCCACGATCTGGGCCGCGATTCCGATGGTCTGTTCGGCTTTTGACGGGTCTGTCTTGATGGTCTGCCAAGGCTCGTTCTCGTTGAGATACCGGTTTCCTTCCCTGGCCAGCTGGACGACCTGTTCGAGGGCCTCTTTCAGCCGGAAGTGTTCCAGCTTCTCGTCCATGAGCTTCGGCGATTCGTGTAGGACTCGGAGAATATCCTGATCGCCTGGTTGGTCTTGGTTGAAGCTGGGGATCTTGTTGTTGTATCGTGTGCTGATGAAGGTGGTTGTGCGGTGGATGAAGTTGCCGAGGACGTCGTTTAGTTCTGTGTTGATTTTTCGTTCGAATTCTTCCCATGTGAAGTTGGTGTCTCTCTGTTCGGGCCGGAGGCTGATGAGTGCGTAGCGCCAGTATTCCGCGTCTTCTAGCTGGAGGGCTTCGTCTATCCAGACGCCTATCTTCCGGCTCTTGCTGAATCGTTGTCCGTCAAACTGGACCCATTCGGTGGAGGATACTTCCCATGGGAGGCTGTATCCCTGTTTTGAGGCGAGTAGTAGTCCGGGGAAGACTATGACGTGGAATGGGATGTTGTCTTTTCCGATGAAGTGTATATTGTGGCTTGCTGGGTCGAGCCAGTACTTCTTCCAGAGATCCGGTCGCTCTGTTTTCTCTGCCCATTCTTTTGTTGCGGAGATGTAGCCGAGTACTGCTTCCATCCAGACGTAGATTGTCTTGTCCTCGGCGCCTTTGAACGGTGCCGGGATGCCCCATGATAGGTCGCGGGTTAGTGAGCGGGGTTTTAGCCCGTCTCGTATCCAGCTTAGGCTGAAGTTTCGCGCGTTCTCGGGAAGGTTCGGGTTCTCCTCGACATACTTCTTGAGCTGGTCTGCTAGTTTGGGGAGGTCGAAGAACCAGCTCTTCGATTCTTTCATGACTGGTGTGGAGTGGTCGAGTACGCAGTATGGTTTGATCAGATCTTTCGGGTCTAGTACTCTTCCGCAGTTGTCGCACTGGTCTCCCCGGGCGGGGATGTAGTGGCAGTAGGGGCATTCGCCTTCGACAAACCGGTCTGGGAGGAAGCGGTGGTCGTTTTCGCAGTAGGGTAGGATGATGTTCTCTGAGTATACGTATCCGTTCTTGTCGAGTGTCCGGTAGAAGTCTTGGACGAACTCTTTGTGGACGGGGCTCTCTGTCCTCGTGTAATTGTCGAACTGGACGTTGAATTTTTCGAGGCTGTCGACGAAGACTTGGTGGTAGTGGTCGGTCAGCTGGCGGGGGCTTATTCCCCGTTTGAGTGCTTCTACTTCTATCGGGGCGCCGTGCTCGTCGCTGCCGCTTATCATTACAACGTCTTCGCCTTTGAGGCGGAGATAGCGGGTGTAGACGTCCGCGGATAGTAGGTGTGTGAAGGTTCCGAGATGGGGTCTATCGTTGACGTAGGGCCATGCGCTGCAGACTACCCATCTTCCCAGTCGTCTCTCATCCTCTTGAGACGGGTCTAGTCGTTCCGGGTTTTCATAAGCGTTTGTGGTTGCTGGGGGCTACTGTTGAAATAGGCCCGGGGATATTGTCTTCGTGTATGTCGTTGTCGATGGACGATTATGGCGGGTTGCTGGATCGGGCTTTATCGAAGATTACTCAGCCGGGGGGTTCGGGGGAGCGTTTCGAGCTGCCGGTCGCCATGGTCCAGGTTATTGGGGCGCGGACGATTGTGGTGAATTTTTCGGATGTGGTGGATCGGCTGAATCGTGATCCTCATCACGTGTTGAAGTATCTGGCGAAGGAGATGGCTACGGCGGGGTCGTATGAGGGTGGGCGGGGTTATTTCCAGGGCAAGTTTTCGCGTGAGACGATTAACCGTTTGATCGGGGTGTATTCTAACCGGTTTG
>VBBG01000213.1 GCA_005882905.1 Candidatus Bathyarchaeota archaeon
ATCCGCCGTCACTAGCATTCTTGTTGAATAGCCTGCCGAATGAGGGGCTGGTCTGCCTGCTGAAGCGCAACTTACCTCTTCTGCCAAAAGGGAAGAATCCAGTCTCATAGTCGAGGACAAACGTCAAGCAGGCGTTCTTGCTCAATGCTCCAACCTGGATGCTCTTTTCAGAGAACTGCGAATCGAGGACCCCCGTTGCGACTAGCCCCTCACCTTGC
>VBBG01000215.1 GCA_005882905.1 Candidatus Bathyarchaeota archaeon
GACGCATTACAGCCAGGCTGACTATCTCGCGATGCTGGGCGGAACCACTGACAACTGCAGCTCTGCGGGCTGTCCCTGGCCGTTCAACGGTCCCAATCTCGTTGACAGGCTTGAAGCTGCAGGATTGACTTGGAAGGGCTACATGGAGAACCAGAACATGGCGAGCGGCTGTGACCTGAGCTATCATCAGCCGTATACTCCTGAGCATAACCCGTTCGTCGGGTTCACCGACATTGTGAACAGCCCTACGCGTTGCTCCCAGATTGTTCTCGCCAACCCTAGCGGCTGTTCTGTGACCGTCTGTCCGCTCATCAATGATCTCAACTCGGGCTCTGCTCC
>VBBG01000214.1 GCA_005882905.1 Candidatus Bathyarchaeota archaeon
CGGGACGACGATCGCCCTCAAGAGTTCTTGGACGCTGATGTTCCGGGTCTTCGCGCGCTTGTCGAGTTCTCCTCCGAAGACCCTCTACCCTGGATGTCCCACAATGTGTTAGACTAGAACACAGGTGAAGAACGTTGAGCGGTTCGGCTTATACCCTAGGTTGTTGCGTCCCATTGTAAACGTTCAGCATATATGACAAGCCGAGTAGTGATATCGAGAGAAATATGACCGCAATGGATATCCCTCGATACCAGCCAGGGGACCCATCACGACCAGCAATTGAAAAAGGTCCGAGCGATGATCAGTTGAGGAATCTTCTTTCGGCGTTGATATCTTCGTCCCAAGATCTGAATGTGAGAGTGTGGCTCGACGGGGTCTACACAGATATCGAAAATGCCGAAGTGCGGGGTGAATGGATGAAGGGCCGCGAAGTCTATTTCAAAGTGGAAGGAAGAGTCGACGGAGTAAAGACCCTCATAGAGCGGTCAGGAGGGGCCGACCGTTGACCCTAGAGAACCGAAGATGGAAGGCCTTTCTGCGATTGACAGGCGAGACAATGGTAGAAAGGGACGACGAGATCTTAGACGAGTTCAAGGGATTCGTTAACGCACTAAAACGGGTGGGAGTAGACTACTCGATAATAGTCAATGTTGAGGGAGGGCGGAAGGAACGCTTCCTTGGCGGAACCGGGCCAATCCGAGCAACAGCACACACTCCACCATCTAGTAGAAGACGGTACGAGAGTTCGGGGGCTGGACGCTAAATGGCCAAGTTCATAATGTCGATCGGAGACGAAGCATTCAAACTCTTATCGTTCGAGGCGAAGAATAGAGACGTCACGGTTCAGCAGCTGCTCAGAGCTGTCGTAGTGCCAGAATGGATAAAACATAACATGGACGGCCAGACCCAGATGGCGGCAGGTGCGATTAGGCCGATGTACGGGGTTGACCCCCGGCGTAGCGACCCAATCGCCGTGCCGCCGGTAAACAGGCTTAGAACCTAGAGACCTTCCCTATCTTTCCATCGTCGACATTTTTCGTATCCTGACGCCGGTTACATGACTCTTTAATAGTGCCACAGGCTGAAGTCAGTCAGAGCTGACAATAGAAGTTGGCAGACTTCTGTTCCAGATGCGGAAAGACATTGAGCCTTATCGATCCTCTACTTGAGCTTAAAGGCCTCCGGTTCTGTGAGGACTGCTATCCAGACGTCAAACGGGAACACGCGGCAACAAGCATGTCGGAGAAGATGGACAAGAGGCAACGTGTAGCTTTCGCCGACGATGACACTGACGAGAATCTTCGAGGCTCGATAATCAAAGGGAAGCAGGCTCTCGCCTTGAAAGAGACGGAGTTTAAGTAGGATAATCCATCGCTGTCTCTGATAGCGAGCGCTTTGAGAATTCTTACGGAGCAGAACAAGATAATCATGAAGCAGAACGAGCTTATCCTTAGAGAACTAGAGACAAGACCTACCACTGTTAGATCAAAGTAGGTAGTCTACCGAATCCTACGAAACTCTCTGGGCCCCCGCGTTGATGCTTGGTCCCGGGGGCCGGAACTTCCCAGGACTGTCTTGTCCTGTTTTGAACCGGCGACATTTCGGGGTTCTCGCGCGGAGCCTCTCCGGTTTCAACTGTTAGCCTAGAAGGCTGACTTGCATGCGCGCTGGGCGCACACCTACAGCGTCTCCGTCGCTCGAAGGCGACTCGGAAGCTCTTCCAGGCTGAGCTACCCCGGGACGAGGCTCACCGGGTGCTCATGATTAGTTAAGACTTGTCGGGTGAAGCCTGGTGGTTCTCGCGAATCCATCTGGCCAACTCTCGTAGAGCAATGTTGGACGATACGTCTATGACGGGAACCTCCATGTTCCCCACTCGGATCATATTGTTGTACTTGGCCATGGGTGCGTGTGAGACGTTTGAAGCGTAGATCTTCCCCTTCACATACTCATCCGGAAGGGCTTCAGGTTCGACGAAATCTGCGAGAAAGACGACCCCCTCTGCCCAGTATAACGCCATGGGCTGACCCGAGACGTTCATGACGAACGCGACCATCGAAGCTAGGTTCTGCTGCGACGTGAAACTCGTCAGACCTGTTACGACTATTTCTTGGGGCGGCGAATGAACGATCGAGACCAAAGTAGCGATCGTTGAACCTTCCCTCTCCGCCAGTGTTAAGCCTTAACTCAATGCCCTAGATTTCAGTCAATATACTTCGCAGTGAACAGCCGAGACCTCAAGCTCGCCCGTTTGAACACTCTTACCGATGGACGGCTTCAATCTAGGGCAGTGGTATGCGGAAACGGTTATTAGCCATCAGCCAGAACAGATTGTCTCCCAAATGAACCAATCCTCGTCACCCTGTATCGGAATGCCTACTGTCGAGGTTGAATCTATCACAGAAGGATATATCAGAACACAATAGTGTTCACGTGTATCTGATTTAGCTGTTTCAAGGAGACGACTATAGTCGGAGTACATTTAACCACATGTGAACTTAACCCGAACACAACTGCTTAGTTACGCATATAAGCTACGCCAAACTATTCTGAAGCAATCATGTTGAGAAGCTATCAGTTCAAGAACAAGACAAAAAGCGTCACAAGGACGGTAAGGATTGATGAGGACATCGACTACCAGTTGGAAAAGCTGGCACACGAACAACGCGTAAGTGTCAACTACTTCGCAAACCAAGCCCTTAGAAAATTCGTCGAATGGGACGTCTTTGCCGACAGACTAGGCTTCGTCACGCTGCCCTCAGACATTTTCGAGAAACTAGTAGGATTCGTCACTGACGAGCAAGCCAAAGAGCTCGGCGGGTGGTTCGGAAAGAACCTAGCCAAGGACCTGATAGCTTTCCTCTTCAAACGAGTCGACCTCGAAACATCGGTCCGAGCACTCGAGCTACTCGGTCCCAGATACGGAAAGGCTTTCAGATTCGAATACACGAACGATGGACATCTGACAACTGTAATACTGAACCATGGATTCGGCCGAAAAGCCTCTCTCTTCTACGGCGAAGCGGTCAAAGCCTTGCTGAAAGACCTCGTCAACACGACTGTAGACATCGGACTGAGCGAGCACCAGGTCTTCGCGCAAATAGTGGGGCCGAACGAGTTTCGGATCACAATGGCCCCAGCCAACGCCCCTTCCATCGCTCCAGTGCATCCACTGCAGAAACCCTAGATTTTCATAACGATCCGCAGAGACACTCGGTGTCTCTCCGGACCCCAAAATCATTTTCAACTAAATTATTCAGTAAGATTTCTGATTGCCAACCAGGGATCGGGAAACACGATCACCAACAGCTCTTCTCGTTGGAATCATTGTCCGACCTTCTCCGATGGTAGTCTTCCACAGAGGATGGTGGTTCCCACTCTCCGCTCTGAGCTTTGACCATACCGGATGAAAGCACGCGTATATCGAGTTCATACCCGGTCTCCACCGATTCTCCCCTGTCATTTCTTTCGTAGGCTATGATAAAGAACCGATGGCAGTCCTGGCACATCTGGATGTTGGTCTTGCTCAGAACATGGGAATGTTTCTCATCGACAGTCGTAGTCGACTGAGATGACCTCCTATGGATCCTTTAGCCGAATCCACTGAACTGAGTCTGTCTTCTCGGATCTTAGGCTCCTCTCACGCTTGGTTGTTCTGGATGTAGCCCGATTACTTGTTCGCGAATCGATGAGTCTTCAAGGTGTGGCATCTCGACTCTTATTGTACGATCTTCTTCGAGCGATCTCTTTGACGCTTCCAAGAGTCTTACAACGCTTGCTCCCAGCGTGCCACTGGCAATGTTCTGGTAGGGTTCGGGCGACGGGTTGTGCTCGATGCAACTTGCAAAGTGCAGTACTTCCTCTCTCAGTGTATTGTTCGGCAGGACGAGCACTGGTTCAGCTCCACCTTTTCGTTGTAGGATGAGCCTCTGGTCGATGCAGTCCAGCCGGGCTGCTCCATCGCTCCCGACTACGCTAACATCCCGATGCTTCTCCATGTCCAGCCAGCTCAATTCGATACCTGCGTCGAGCCCGCTTGGATGCTCGGAGTAGATGTTGGCCATCTCGTATCCCGCGTTTGTCCTGAAGCCTCTGCCTCTGCAGGAAACTTTCCTGGGCCATGTGTCAAGCAGGTTGTTGCAGATGTCAAACGGGTGGGGACCCAGATCCGAGATCACTTCCCTGTTGGATTGGGAGGCCAGAAGACCTGTCCATTTGAGATGGAGATAGTAGAGGTCGCCCAGAACTCCGCTTGTCATGAGCCGTCGCAGTGCTCTGACTCCGTTGTTGAATCTGTGGACGTGGCCCGTGCATAGAACTCTGCCGTGTTCTCTTGCCAGTCTTACCAACTCGAAGGCGTCGGCAGAGTTTGCAGCGAGAGGTTTCTCGACCAGTACGTGTTTCCCTCTTCTGATGAATTCGGATGCTATCTGGAAGTGTGTATTGTTTGGAGAGCATATGTGTACAGCCGAGACTTCGGGATCAGATAGTAGGTCGTGATAGTCCGAACGGTAATCGAGGTGTCCAAACTCCCTTCTACAATACTCAATCGCGTCGGGTGAGCTGTCGACTACTGATCGCAGGCCCAGATTGAAGCCGTCTCTGGAAAGCCCCAATATCTCCGAGATGACTTTGCGTCCCCAGTAGCCCGCGCCGATCACAGCGATGTTTATCCGTTCCATTGCTCTGTCTGATAAAACGGCCTCTTTCCATATAATCCGGACGTTTACACTCGACCAATGGGGTCTATCATGACCCAAATCCTGTCAACCAGAATACAATTGGTTACATGTGCAACCAAGGTCTAACCCGGCATCGTGTTCGCTGGGTCGGTCTCAGAGGAGCAGTCACAACACTCCGATAGACAGAGACTGCAATAGCTACAGAAGAGAACTGACGGTTCTGAGCATGAAGGGCATAGCCTTCCTTGACCATCTGTCTGTTCCATCATGGTCATGAACTCAGCTTCCTGTGCTCACGATATTACTTTCGTGTCCACAACTGTCGCGGTTTGCTTGGGCCCTAGTTAGTCTGAACACTAGTGACGAATAGAGTGTGCTGACTGA
>VBBG01000220.1 GCA_005882905.1 Candidatus Bathyarchaeota archaeon
TTCTCCGACTTCAAGACGGCCACGGGCCTCGAGGCGGCCTCGGTCAACAATCACTTGAAGAGCCTGCTGAACATGGGGCTGGTCTCCCACAGCGATGAGGGAGGCTACGAGATGACCAAGAGGGGACGAATGCTCACCAGGACTCTGGCGCTTATGAGTGAAGCACTCGGAGGAGAACAAGTTGATTGAGATAGGGCGCGACACT
>VBBG01000221.1 GCA_005882905.1 Candidatus Bathyarchaeota archaeon
GAATGTACCTCGGGGTTCAGGGACAAGCAGATGAGGAGCATCCCCTCCTCCTCCAGAGCCCCTTCCCGATCCTCGCATATCAGAAGATTGTCGAAGTGGCCGGTGGCGAGTTCGCAAAGAAGACCGGCATCAGCACCATATGCGTTCGACTAATGGGAATGTACGGCCCATTTGACGGCGCACAACTCGGCCTTGCAGACGATGCGATAGACCTGTGCTACATCAAGGACATGGCCCGAGCCATCGCACTACTCCAGACCGCAGAAGAGCTCCAGTACGACGTCTACAACATAGCCTCGGGCAAACCCACTCCGAACAAAGAACTCGTGGAAGCTGTCAAGAGGGTGGTCCCAGACTTCACAGTCGACCTTCCCCGGGGACATTTTCCCTTTCCGCCGTTACCTCTCGTCGAGACCAAGCGGTTACAATCGGACACTGGCTTCTCACCCAAGTTCGACACTCGTTCGGCCATCCAGGACTATGTCAACTGGCTCAAAGCCGGGAACCCGAAGTAGAGCCGAATATCTCTGGGTCCGCTATCCCTTCCAGGGCGGGAGTTCCAGTGCACGCTCATAGGCCGAGCGGCTATGCACCGGCTCATGGTCGCAGTGGGAAATGATAACTTGCTCAAATGGAAGCTTGAGCAATTCTCTCAACGCTGGCAACGCCCGCTTCTCGTGCCACGGAGAAGACCAGACTAGGAGCTTGCCACCCCGTTCCGTTAGCGCGTCGCCAAAGACTATCACCCGTTGCTCCGGCAGCCAGACGGGCGTCTCTAGGCGCCCTCTTCCATCGTAAAGCGCGACAAGGCCTCCCGGAAGCACTCGGTCCGGTTCGAGTATCTCCAGCGCTGTCTTGGGCACGTCGTCGGGCCAGAAGAGCCTCGGACCGAACGGACGGACCTTGTAGCGACGGACAAACTCGTCAACGTCCCGCACATGGTCAGGAATCAGGACAGCAGCCAACGTCGGCGGCCGAGCGTCGAGACGTTTCCACAGTTCCTCAGCGCCAGTTTTCGGTACGAGCGGGTCAAGCACCAGCCTCTCGCCCCCCGATTCGACAAAGGTCGACGTCACAACCGGCTGCCAGTCGTCCCCGGGCTTCCAGTGATGATGCTCCGCACGCCAGATCCACAACCCCTTCGCCACATC
>VBBG01000181.1 GCA_005882905.1 Candidatus Bathyarchaeota archaeon
CCCGGAAGAAATTCCCGCGACATGTACTGAAACCGCTCTTACGTGTATTTCCCAGTTGTGGGCTAACGCGACGCGCTGATTGTGGAGGTCGAGGTATTAGGCAAAGACGTGTTTTGGTGGCCACGGGTTATAGCATGCCAGCCAGTGTCCCGGTTGGACCTCGATTAGTGGAGGCTCCTCCTTGGAACAGATATCTATCCGTCGCGGACAGCGAGTGTGGAACCTGCAGCCAGACGGTGGGTTGATAGGACTCGGGACTTCGCCGGGCAGAATAATACGGTGCCTCTTGAGTTTAGGGTCAGGCACTGGAATCGCTGACATTAGGGCCACAGTATAAGGGTGTAGAGGGTTTTCGAAGAGCTCGTTTGTCTCGGCAAGCTCCACTATTTTTCCAAGGTACATCACTGCGACCCTGTGGCAGATGTGTCTGACAGTACTCAAGTCGTGGGAGATGTAGAGGTAGGTTATGCCAAGTTTCTGTTGGAGGTCCTGTAGGAGGTTGAGTATCTGGGCCCTTACTGACACATCGAGGGATGCGACCGGCTCGTCCGCAGCTATGAACTTCGGGTTAACCGCTAGGGCTCGGGCTATGCAAATTCTCTGCCTCTGGCCGCCGCTGAACTCGTGAGGATATCTTTCCGCATGATAGTCCTCTAGCCCGACCATTCTGAGCAGTTCATACATACTGTCCAGCCACTGGTCATGCGGGATGTGCCGGTGTACTTCGAAGGGCTCCATGATGATGTCTGCGACCGTCATTCGTGGGTCGAGGGAGGCGTAGGGATTCTGGAAAATGTACTGCATCTGCCGTCTAAGCTCAAGGACCCGAGTTCTGTCTGCTTTCTTGAAGATCTCCGTAACGTTTCTTCCTTCGAAGAAGATTTCTCCTGATGATGGGGGCTCTAGATATAGCATGCACCGGGCAATCGTTGTTTTTCCACAGCCGCTCTCTCCGACAAGCCCAAGCGTTTCGTTCTTTCTGATCTCAAGTGAGACATTGTCGACTGCGTGTACATCGCCAAGTCTCCGTTTTAGTATCACACCTCTCTCATAGACCGGAAAGTGCTTTGTGAGCCCCTTGACTTCGAGCTCCACGTTATCCGTCCCAGGTCAGCTCGCTACTGCAGATTTCAGGTCAAGCTCTTTCCATCTATGACAGTGTACAAATCGTCCCTCCCCTATCGGCTCCAACTCGGGATCTTTGTCGATGCAGACCTGTCGAGAATAGGCGCATCTTGGGTGAAATCTGCACCCTGACGGGGGGTGAATCAGGTTCGGGACACTTCCCGGTATGACCGAGAGCGTTTCCTTTCTCAAGGCTAGGCTAGGGACGGACGAAAGGAGTGCCTCAGTGTAGGGGTGTTTGGGATTCTCGAACACTTGTTCGGTTGTTCCGGTCTCGCATACCTGTCCAGCGTAAAGGACAGTGACTCTGTCGCATGTATCCGCAACGATGCCCATGTCATGCGTGATAAGCACCATAGCCACGTTGAGCTTCTGCTTCAAGTCTTTCAACAGTTCGAGAATCTGAGCCTGGATCGTCACGTCTAGAGCAGTTGTAGGTTCATCGGCAAGGATCAGAATCGGCTCGCAAGACAAGGCTCTAGCAATAGCTATTCTCTGCTTTGTTCCGCCACTCAACTCGTGAGGATACTGGTTGATTCTAATCTCAGGGTCAGCTATCCCAACACTGTGCAGCAGTTCTATCGCCTTGGCGAGGGCATATCTCTTCGAAACAGGCTGATGCCTCATTATCACTTCCACAAGTTGGTCCCCCACGGAATAAACAGGGTCAAGTGTCGTGGTAGGGTCTTGGGGAATGTACGCTATTTCTTTCCCCCTAATGTGCTGCATTTCGGATTCTTTTAACCTGAGTAAGTTTCTTTCTTCGAATTTTACTGTTCCTTCAATTGTTTTTCCAGGTGTGGGCACGATTCGCATGATCGACTGTGCTGTGACGGTCTTGCCTGAGCCTGATTCTCCAACCAGCCCAAGTGTCTCGCCCTTGTTCACTTGAAGAGTTATGCCGTCGACAGCTTTCACAACTCCCGCGTAAGTGTAGAAGTAGGTTCTGAGGCCTTCAACGGAGAGAAGCGTCTCTGACATTTCTCCGAACCTCTTTCACTCTCTCAGTCGTGGGTCTAAGGCGTCCCTCAGTCCGTTTCCCAACAGGTTAAACCCCATTACAAGAAGGGTGAGGAATATACCCGGAAAAGTTTCGACCCACCAAGCGTCGCTTATGTAGTTGAATCCGTAATAGAACTCAAGGCCCCAAGTGGCCACGGTCTGATCTCCAAAACCGAGGAAGCTCACTCCGGCCTCGATCAGCACTGAGGCCGCTATCTGGAGAGTTGTCAGGACGATCAGAACGTGCAGCACGTTTGGAAGTATGTGTCGGAACAGGATCCTGTTCGCAGAGGCACCTATCTGTCGTGAAGCTTCAATGAACTCTAACCCTCTGACGCGCAAGACTTCCGATCGGAGGATTCGTGCGTTTCCAGGCCAAGAGAATAGCCCGATGATCAGGATCTCTATCTCCAATCCTCCAGCACCAGTGTTGCTGAAGTAATACAATACCTTCAAGAAGAGAAGCAGGATCAGAAAGAAGGGAAGGACAAGAAAGACCTCTGTAAGTCTCATAAGTAGGTTGTCAGTATTGCCCCCAAAGTAGCCTGCGGCAAGTCCGATGAGAACCGATACGATCATCGCGACGGCTGTGGCTCCAAAGCCAATGTAGAACGCAGCTCTGCAACCGTAGATTACCTGACTGTAAACGTCGTAACTGTTGCTGTCTGTTCCGAAGGGATGAGCAAGACTTGGAGGTTGAAGAGGTGAGTACTGCCCTGTGCAGAAGGGATTGAAAGGGGTTGGGACGCAGTTTGGCGGATAAGGGGCGACTAGTCTATCGAACGCGGCCAAGAACGCGAAGAATCCGACAATAATCAGGCCGGCAATCGCGGCCGGGTTTTTCTTAAACCTCCTCCAAGCAAGGGCCCACTGACCGACTCCTTCCCTCTGCTGTGTTGGATTCTCTCGGGAAGCCATATCGATAGTTCCTATTCGAGACGAATCCTAGGATCGATGTACGCGTACGCTATGTCCGTGATAACATTCGCAACAAGCGTCATTAGTGTTATCACTACTACGACGCCTTGGATTACCGGGAAGTCGAGATTGTTGATAGCTTGCACAAACAGCCTTCCCACTCCTGGCCAGTTGAAGACGGTCTCAGTGATAGGCGCTCCAGTGAGGAGACCGCCGAAGTACAACCCCACATAGGTTAGGAGGGGAAGCAGCGCATTTCTCAAGCCATGCTTGTAGATGACGGTACTCTCCTTTAGGCCGCTCGCCCGTGCCGCAAGAATGAAGTCCTGACGGAGGACTTCCAACATGCTGGACCTGACCAGTAAAACCACAGGAGCTAGGATAGCGAAAGTGTAGACGGAAGTTGGGAGAACCAGATGCCAGAGCTGGTCTAAAATCGCACTGCCATAAGGATATTGGTTAGGAGATATTGACTCTAATCCTCCATAAGGGAACAAGCCTCCGGTTTTGGCGCTGAGGACCAGAATGGCCATTATTCCCAGAAAGAAGATTGGGATGGACGTGCCAACGAGGCTTGTGTTGGTGACAGCTAGGTCTAACTTAGAGTATCTTCTCTTCGCTGACATAACCCCTATCGGTATCGCTATCAGCAATGAAAACGCAAGCCCGAGCAATTGGAGCTCAAGGGTTGCCACGGCTCGCTGCCCAATGAGTGTCGAAACAGGGGCTCCGCCGCCAGTTGTGTATGCATATCCTAGGTTCCCCGTGAACAGCTCGCTGAGCCAGAGAAGATATTGTTGGTATACCGGCTTGTCGAGCCCGAAGTACTGCCTAAGCAATTGCCGCTGCTCTTCGGTAACCCTGGTCTGGCCAGCTGTCAACAGTTTGACGGGGTCCCCGGCCAGTCGTTCTATTGAGAAGACGAGGAAGGTTATACCAAAAAAGACTGGAACGAGATAGAGGGCTCGTCTGATCAGGTATTTCGTCATTGACAAATGGGGAGGGCCTCTCGAATGCCCGAGGCATCGCCTATTTCCGAAATGCTACACTCGCCACAGGTACGAGTAGATTGCAATATCTTCTCGGTTAGAGAAAAAAACACGCATTCGAATGCTCGGCTCGGACCAATGTAGTTCGAATCTGAAGCGATTCGGTCCGACTTTATCAAATCCTTGCATACTCTTTATCTGGGCGAGCTTTTTATCCGTATAGTTCGAAAATGAACATTCCCAAGAAGATACGCCTCTACATTCTGGTTCTATCTCTGCTAACTCTGACATCGATTCCGCTACTGCCTAACCTCGGCCACGCTCAAACGACGATCTTCAAGATCACACTGCTGGTCCCATCGTCTAACCCTGCCAGACAGTCCTGGTCCCTAGTTGTCCAGAGCAGTCTTCAAGCGCTTGGAATTGACGCGGAACGACAAGTCCTGGCCTTCGGCACTGTTCTTGACCGGGCGTTCACACCCGATCCAAGCCTGGTTGGAAAAACATGGGATCAGGGGGGATACGACGCTGTCTTCATCGGTCAAACATTGTCAATCGATCCAGACCCATTCATGTTCTACCACAGTTCTCAGTTCGCCCCCACAGGGTCAAACTATGAACTCTGGAATAACACTCTCAACGACCAACTTACTTCCCAAATAGACACGACCCTGGACGATGCCGCAAGGATCAATCTGTTGAAACAGTGGCAAGTACTGGCATACGACGAACAGCCTGCGGTAACGATTCTGTACACAAACGAGACCGTGGCATGGAATCCTAATATCGTGTCGAATGGCGCTCAAGTCTTTGGAGCATACCACTTTCCAGCCGACTGGCCCCCAATCGACCAGTTGACCCTGGCTACCGGAGTGACGAACGCGACGATTGCTCTCGCCCAAACAGGGCCTGCCCCCGACAAGGGGTACATCCCCTACCTCTCCGATTCCTATTATGACTCCACGGTCTACGCCCAGCTGTACAGCAGCCTCGCCCAGAGGAACGATACCATCTTCAGGACAATGCTCCCTCAACTGGCAGATGGTACAGTCCAATCCCCTGGCTGGTCCGTCGCCTCTGACAACAAGACATGGACTGTCCACATACGACCGAACATCAAGTGGCAGGATGGCATTTGTTGCGTCAACGCCACAGACGTAAAGATGACCTTTGATGCCGTTCAAGACTCCACCATCGGCTCGTACTTGAAGTCATTCTACACCGTTATCATCGGCGGAAAGAACAATGTGACTATAGTTGATCCGCTTACCGTTAAGTTCAGTCTGCCCAAGCCCTACGCATACTTCGTACAGAACATCCTGACGAGTCCAATCCTGCCTTGGCATCTACTGAGTCCCGTATGGAGCATACCCTACGCTAGCTGGAAGAGCAGCTGCTTCAACACTGGACAGGCAGCGTCAAGCTGCTCTAGTCTGCGATATACTGGTGGCCCTGTCGGGACAGGCCCCTACATGTGGGTAGGCTACAACCCAACCAGCCAGACGAACCATCTTACAAGAAACGACTTGTACTACTTCGACTTCCCCGTGAACGGAAAGACGGCACTTCAGACTTACTACTGGAGCGGTCAACGTATTGGACTCTCAGTACCACTTGGAAACCCAGCGCGCCTTCATCACTAGCTGGACTGGTCAGGTTTCGTACCCAGCATTCGGCACCCAAGAGATGGGGTTCAACATGCAGCATCCCATTTTCGGAACCGGAACTGGGACTCCCCTAGGGCAGAGCGACCCGTCTAAGGCTGCGTTAGCCGCCAAGTACGTACGACAAGCGATCAGCCACGCAGTTCCTAGAGACCTAATCATCCAGCAGCTCCTGTACGGATATGGCTATCCTGGCATTACAACTCCTGTAGCAGGCAACTATAAGACCGGAGTCGCTTCTACCGTAGGCTTCGACACTGCCCTGGCACCATACGACTTTAACCTAACAGAGTCACGCCAGCTACTGGCAAAAGCAGGCTACTTCCCGACGACACCGACCGCGCCCGGTTTCTGGGACTCCTACGGAGTCCCCATTGTCTCGGCTCTGGTGGCGGCCATAGTCGCCCTTTCGGCCGTCTACATATTGCGCGTCAGGCGAAAGCCTCTGCGGCCCCCATCGATGCCAAGCACATCCCCTGCACGATAAGCGAACATCGTTACTATCCCACTTCTTTTTTTCATATCATAAAGTGGACACCAAGAATCCAACCAGGATCAGGAAGGTTGAAGCTAGCATCCACTTCCAACCAACTCTCTCGGCACGTTTCTCAGCATCGCGGGACCAAGGAGCAGTCCCGAGTCCTCCTTCGAAAAAGAGGATCAGAGAGAGACTGTCCCCAGACACACGTCTCAGGGTAAGAAGGAGAGCCGCACAGTCGATGAGAGTCGCAATGATCGCAGCTAGTAAGGGTTTTTCTAAAAAGCCTAAAGCAGGGCGTTCATGTCTCCGTGGTTTGTGATTTTCGCTCTCTGAGTCTGCGCGATATTTCGGCTTTAGAGATTCAATCATAAGACCAGCAGCCCCAATAGATACGGCACTGCCCCAAGAAATACTGGAATGGGGAGGCCGGGCATTCGGAGCCGAGACTTGGCAGCCTTGGAGGTTATGAGTGCCCCGATGAGAATAAGGATAATCGTCGCACCAGCTACGTATAGGTTCCCGCTGCGGAGTGAGGCTACAGTTAGCATCGAATAGGCTAGGAGGTCACCTATGCCTACGATTTGTTTTTCCAGCGGTACTGTAGTGATAGAGACTATCGACTCGAATCTTCGATATCCAACAGTCCTTCGTAGAGCATCGCTCTCCACCATCATGATATCTAAGAGCGATAGAGCAAAAAGAAAGAAAATCGTAAACAGCGGCGGGAACAAGAACCCGACAAGTGCTCCTAGGAAAGATGCAGAGCCGCTCAGAAGTAGAGACGTCTTTCTCTCGGAGAGCAAGCCCAAATAGTTTCGGACGGACAGGTACAATCCGAGATAGCCCAGTGGCGCGGCGGACACATAGAAGAGAGCCGGAACCATGATCGACGCATCAAACCATATTTTCAGGAGCAGAAGTCCTGAGAGGGTTCCAGCGATTGCTATTCCAGTGATTACAAGACGAGCAACCTGTTCTCCGCGTCGCCTAAGCGAATAGAAAAGGCTGAAAATCACTAGTGCTGAGATTAATCCAGGAGTCACAAAGTCAAAGCTTCCTAGCCCTGTGTCCCCCGAGAAACCCTGAGTCGTTTGGCCGAAAAAAACGATACGCGCAATAACCAGGGCGGAGACAAGAGGAGCCGCGACTAGCGTCACATCCCTCAGAAAGTTGAGGCGACGTGGTTTGCCCTCGCCCATTTTGCTGAGATATGACAATCCCAGCCAGTCTCATAAATGTAGGGAGTCCGGACCGTTGACTGTATTCTCCTCAGCTGGAATGCCCAATGTTCCTGAGAAGCTTTGTCCCTCTGCCTATCGTCTACAGTTACCATTTCACCGTCTGGATTGAATCAACCCCAATATGCTTAAGAGGTACCGTACCAGAACCAGGATCTATCTGCCCAAAAGATTTGCCTTTCATGGCCTATGCGATATTCGCCTTAGCAATTCTGTTGGCTTCCACCCCTTTGTATTATAACGCGGTCGGCTCACTCAATACCACTCCCAACAATCCAAGCTTTCAAGGAGAACTGGCGAGTTCTGTCCTTCAGGGAAAGGTCATTTCCTTTGAGAACATTACAGGAGGAGAAGGTGGCCTATGTATAGTGATGATCACACCGAATGGGCCTATTCCTGAGGGTCCTTGCGGACCCGTTTACGGTAATGGCTTTAGTAAGTTCGCAGAGTTCGTTGTTAGGGATCAGGTTTCGTGGGAGGAAGTCTGGGCCCGAGCCTTTTGTGGGGATTCAGGTCCTTGCCAATCATCTCCTCCGAATGTGGACTTCTTGTCTACGACAGTGGTTGCGGTTTTCTTGGGTTGGACAGGCTCTGGTTACGCTGTGAGAATCTCTCAAGTGGACCGGAAGGGTCATACTCTGACTGTTCATGTCGAGATTACATTGCCCGGTACCGGATGTTCTTATCCCGCGCTGCTGACATACCCCTTTGATATTGTGGACATTCCAAGGACAAGACTCAGAGTATTGTTTGAGACAGAAACGATTACTTCAGTCTGCCGTTAGACTTCGAAGCGGTTCTCACAGGCAAAGATGGCTATGGGCAACCGAAGAGGGGTTTGGTTCTATTTCCATTCTCGAACATAGGAGACGTGAAGGCGGCGTCAGACATCCCGGTTCTATCCTTTGAGAAGAACGGCCTCTCGAGACCGAACAGTCATCGCCTGGAAAGGCGCCAAATAGCTATCGGATTTGATCCTTGCCCGCTAGCGTTTGGCAAGGCTCGAGGTAAAGGCATCACGACTCTGGCGGACCCTTGAGATCATTGGCGGGCTCATCGTAATGGCTACAGCGACGGTCGTCTGGCCGATCCACAATTTGCCGTCACCACACTGGTCATAGTGATAGCGGCAGGCCTGGTCGTCGGAGGGCTCTTCAGAATAGGAGTTGGTGTATCCGCCATCGTCTTGCCTCCTACCCTGCGAACCCTGAATACAGCTGGAGGCATAATAGCCGTCGTCCTAGGTATCACCTCGTTGCTGGATCTTCAAGCCGCCGTCTACGTTGATCACTATTCTCGCATTTGCACTGTTGCTTGTAGGTGCCTTTGAGATCGGGGTCGGGGTCGCTAGGCACCCGCCCCCTTGGCTTAGGGTCTCAATAGTAGCGATCGGGGCTGTTACCGTAATTCTAGCGGGAATAGTCATCCTAGACGCATCGATAGGCGAGGGCATTCTAGCAGCCAGCCATCCTTGCCTTAGTCCTGTTGCTTGTCGGGGTCCGAAACCTAGTGCATGGGATAACGGGACACCATCCGGTTGCTGCACACGTCGAGGCCCAAGTAACTGCCACCTGACCGAGAGTCAAGAGCGAATGGTCAGGTTTGAGTTACCATAAGGGGGCGTTGTCTCTCATTGTTCGGCCGTCATAGTTGAAATATGCTGTGCCCGGTGGGATGTTCGGGTCTGTCAGGTTCGCTTGTGCTGTGACTCCCTCATAGGGTTCGCCACCCCAGCGATATTCAGCCTTCCAGAAGGAGTAATCTCCTTGGATGATGTTCGCTCTCTCCATTACTCTCCACGATCCTTGATACTGGAACGAGGGGTAGAGAAGTAGCACCCTCCAGCCTGAGACCGGAATCTTACTCGCGACTCCAAATTGGTAGAAGTAGGTGGCGCCTTGGGGGAGATTTGTTGGTACGCCTCCCGGGATTCCAATGTCAAAGTAGGGTCCCTCTCGAAAGTCCGGCAGGAAGCTTCCGAACCTTGTCCAGGGAACGTTTGTGGTGTTGTAGTACCAGTTTGCTTGGTACAATGTTTGGCCGTTAATGGTAATTGGTTCCCACATCATTCGAAGGTAGATGGGCGTAGAGATGTTCTGGGGGTTGAGCGTTGCTTGGGCGTGATATCTCAGCTGTTGCCAGAAGTAGCCTCCGCAGTTGGCGTTGCTGTCACATGTTGTCCAGGACGAGCCTGAGACGATCAGGCTTCTGTTCGGCAATAGGAAGACGTCCGCCCGCCACCCAAGGTCCCAACCATCAACACAGCAGTTTGGCGACTGTACTCCCATGCCCGCCATCAGAAA
>VBBG01000222.1 GCA_005882905.1 Candidatus Bathyarchaeota archaeon
TCGTTCGAGCCAGAGAAGAAGTTGACAAACGATCACCCGACCTACCCGCCACCGTGAAAGAAAGCATTGCAGAGCGCATTTCCATCTCGGCGGTCAGGTACGCTATGCTATCGGTCGAAGCTGTGAAATCGACCAACTTCGTATGGGACAGAGCATTGAACTTCGAAGCAAACAGCGCACCCTTCATCAACTACGCCTATACACGAGGACTGGGAATTCTCAAGAAACTTGGCAAGTTGGAGAGACCCACGACTTTCGACCGGCTCAATGAGCCTGTCGAACAGAACCTGATTCTCTCGCTAGCGCGGTTTCCTGAGACCTTTGCAAGATCGGCCGAGGAGCTGAATCCAACACTACTCTGCCTCTACGCCAATCAGGTCGCTCAGAGATTTCACGAGTTCTACGAGAAATCCGACATATCGCATTTGGCGGACGAGAAACTGAAGCTGCAGAGAGCCGCCTTGGTCGAGGCTTCAAGCACAGTGCTCAAATCGGTAGTCAGCTTGCTGGGCTTTGAGCTTGCAGAGAGAATGTAGGACCCGGTGAGAGAATCTTCTTTGCGATAGCCTCACCCATCTCGCTGGTCTTCGCATGACCTCCCAGGTCAAATGTCAGCACCTTTCCTTCTTCGAGGACTTGCATGGTCGCCTTCTCCACCTTCTGGGCTGCTCCTTCTTCTCCTAGGAAGTCTAGCATCATTCGAGACGCTTCGATCATCGCGACAGGGTTCACCTTGTTCTGGCCAGTGTACTTCGGAGCCGAGCCGCCTGCGGGTTCGAACATGCCGTAACTATCACCAATGTTTCCGCCAGCTGCGACTCCTAGCCCTCCAACGAGTCCCGCCGCCTCGTCGGTGAGTATGTCCCCATAGAGGTTAGTGGCGACTACAACATCGAAGGTCTCAGGTCGACGAATGAACTGCATGGTCGCGGCGTCTACATGGATGTCTTCCACTTCTACGTCCGGATACTTTCTGCTCACGTCTAGTACAGCCTGCTTGAATATGCCATCGGTAATTTTTAGAATGTTCGCTTTATGGACGAAGGCCAGTTTCTTCCGTCTCTTCTTTGCCAAGTCGAAGGCAAACTTGGCGATCCGTTCAGAAGCATGCCTGGTGTTGATCTTCAGCGCGATGCCCACTCCAGGAGCAACTTCGAACTCCTTGCCGACGTAAAGGTCCTCCGTATTCTCCCGCACCACGATCATGTCTATGTTAGGCTTTAGAGAGGGGACATTTGGCAGACTACGGGCAGGGCGCATGTTAGCATATAGATCGAACATTGACCGGAGCGTAACTGCCACACTTCGCGGAGATCCTGGCTCCTCGGGAGTCGTCATGGGACCCTTCAGGCAGGCATCTGTTTTCTTGATCATCTCCACGGTCGTATCGGGAAGATTTGTTCGCTCTCTGGACTGCCTTCAAAACCCCGAGGGTCGCATCAACGACCTCTGGGCCGATTCCGTCACCTGGCAGGACAGCGATTCTATGAGTCTTCCCTGGCAATTCGTCGATCTCTGGGACCGGGTCAGCAACTAGGGTTTGAAAAAGGCTTTCATTGTTTGCTCTATCTTGGTATTACTTAATTAAGAGTAGAATCCGGATACTCACGGCTGGGCTCAGAGCTTGTCAGGGCAGGCGACTACAGAGATCGAGAGAGGTCTCGAGGGCGTCGTTATCGGAAAGAGCGCAATCACTTTCATTGATGGTCAAGAGGGAATTCTGAGATATCGCGGTATTGACATCAAGGAACTTGCTGAAAAGTCCACGTACGAAGAAGTAGTTTACCTGCTCTGGAACGGAAAGCTTCCCACCCAGCGGGAATTGGCAGATTTCAAGAGGAATCTTGCCAAGCATCGGGCGCTACCGCGTGAGGTAAGGTCGCTTCTCAAAACCATGCCCAAAGCCGCAAACCCTATGGATGTGGCCCGCACAGCGGCATCGTTCATCGCAACCTATCCGGCCAAGAAGGCTGAGACGTTTGAGGGGGCGAACAGACGCAAGGCCCGGGAGCTGACTGCGACTCTGCCTACGATCGTAGCCGGATTCCAGAGAATCCGAAAAGGGAAAACCTTGGTCAATCCTAACCCCCGGATGGACCATGCGGCAAGCTTCCTCTACGGGTTCTTCGGCAAGAAGCCAGACGAGGTTGCAAGGCGAGCCTTTGACACTATTTCAATCCTCTATGCTGACCATGAGATGAACGCGTCCACGTTCGCCGCGGTGGTTACGACATCGACTCTTGCCGACCTTGGGGGTGCTGTGACGAGTGCGATCGCAGCTCTTGCAGGTCCTCTGCACGGGGGATCCAATCGGCGCGTCATGGAGATGCTCGAGAAGATCGGGAGCTTAGACCGGGTTCACCAGTACGTCGAGGATGAGCTTTCAGCGGGCCACCGGATAATGGGTTTCGGACATCGCATCTATCATACGTTTGACCCTAGAGCGGTGATCCTGAAGGACGTGGCCGATGATCTGACGAAGCGAAGTGGACAGCGCAAGTGGCTTGACATCGCTCTTAGACTTGAGGAGGATATCTGGGAGAAGCGGCATCTCAGGCCCAACATCGAGTTCTACGCTGCAGTCGTCCTCAACGAGTTGGGCATTCCGAAAGATCTCATGCCCGCAGTCTTTGCCTGTAATCGAGTTGCGGGCTGGATTGCACACATCTATGAGCAATACGCGGATAATAGAATAATCCGCCCGTTGACAGAGTACGTCGGTCCGTCCGCGACGCCCTACGTGCCGATCGAGCAGCGATCGTAGCGACTATGCTCGCTTAGCGGGAACCCACTGCTCATTCTTCCAGTTCCAAACAAGGTGCTGGTTCGGGTCTGTCGCCTCAACCCATGACTTCTTCTCGCTTACCGAGTCGACCACGAAAGATGCTCCACATCCCGCACATTCAGCGAGCAGTCGCATCTCTGACAACTGGGTAATCTGGAATTCGCGCTTCTGACACTTGTTGCAAGTAAACATGGCTATTGATCTCCTCTTCTTGGGGCATATGAAACTGTTCCAGAGTAGCTAGTGACCAGCCGAATTTCAGA
>VBBG01000182.1 GCA_005882905.1 Candidatus Bathyarchaeota archaeon
GCCTTGAGAGCTATCTTCTCATTGGGGCGTCAAGGATTACAACAGCGTCGTATCTTCCGAATGTCCAGTAGGCCTGTAGCAGATTCCCACCATCCCTCTTCAGAAGGTCCCAGTTATGGTCCATCTCTGAAATCATCTCCTTTGTCGGTTTCTTTCTCCATTTCGCTAAGCTCACAAATATCGTCTCGGATTCACCTTCCTTTTCTTGCTGGGTATTATCAGCCCCTCCTCGGCACATCGTTTCTTCGTCCAGCTGGGAACCCCGAAAAAGCTTTGCATTCAGTTGTACCATTTGGAGCAAGGCGACAGAGGTTAAGGTGCGAGGAGGACCCGCCCGGCACTACGAGTGGGATAGGAATCGTGAGATATCCCTCAGCCTACAGCGCCGGTCTTAAGCTTCGTGACACTTCGCGTAACTTCTTCCGGATACTCCGTGCTTAAACTCGTTAACTATCTACGTCAAAGTTGAGCACGCGGCTACGCGAGCCTGAGAGAACCGCTGATGGTACATCCAGCGAGAGTTAAGAGCAAGGGCCTCAATGGAGTCCCTCACCTGCCCTTCCAAGAATTCGCGGTACCAAGCTTGGAAGCCTTTCTAAGCGTTCTCAAGAAAGCAAAGATCAGGGATTCGGAGATAGAAGTCTCCAGCTCAGTCGAGTCTCAACACACGATGTGTTCAAGACCTCTCATTCATGTGCTGGTGATGACCGCTAAGGGTTCGGGTCCCGCCGAGTACAGGGACCTGGCCGCCCTGTACCAGTACTGTCCAGGGTGTCGGACCGCGGTCAGAATTCTCTGAAAAGCCCGAGAACAGGTTTCTCTCTGCATCGAACAGAATTAATCTCATTATTCGGGTGTATCATATCAGAGTGAAAGCTTGAAAAAGGCCCCTGCGAATACGAGTAACCTTTGAGACGACAAGCGCGTGGACGATAGCCGGGCCGCCGTATTAGCCCTCGAGGACGGCACCGTTCTTCGTGGAAAGGGCTTCGGCGCTCCGGCCGATGTTTCAGGGGAAGTCGTCTTCAACACATCAATGATAGGATATCCTGAACTTCTTACGGACCCTTCCTACTTCAGACAGATTGTCGTGATGACCTATCCGATCCTGGGCTCCTACGGAGTGCCGTCCTTCTCCATCTCTGATAAGCACGGCATACCTCTTCACTACGAGTCGGATTCGATCAAAGTCAAGGGCTATGTCATCCACTCTCTCTCGAATCCAAGTCACTGGTCAGGTGACGAGAGCCTTGATGAATGGCTGACCAAGGAGAATGTTCCTGGAATCCGAGGCCTTGACACCCGTGCCCTGACTCGAAGAATCCGTTCGAAGGGCACCATGCTCGGTTTTCTGAAGGTCTCCGAGGCATCGGTCACCGACGAAGAAGTCGCGGCCCGGCTACAGAAACTCGTTGACCCGAATGCGGACGACTTGGTTAGGAGCGTGACTCCCTCTGAACCCATCCACTACGTCAACAACTCAGATTCGACGTTGGTTCTAGTGGACTGTGGCGTCAAGTATGGTATTCTTCGAAACCTTTTGGAGACGGGGGTAAATGTGGTAAGAGTCCCGTATGATTCTTCAGTCGACGACATTCTTGAATTCGAGCCCAGCGGTATAGTGATTAGTAACGGTCCCGGGGATCCGAAGAAGTGCAAGACTACCATCGAGACAGCAACCCGACTCCTCCAGACCGATATTCCCATGCTTGGAATCTGTCTGGGAATGCAGATCCTCGCGCTGGCAGCCGGCGGTGACACTTACAAGCTCAAATTTGGACACCGAGCAGTCAACCATCCCTGCCTTGATTTGAAGACTGGAAGATGCTACATTACCACTCAGAACCACGGATACTCCGTCATCCCCAGTTCGATCGATCAGACCCAGTTCGAAGTTAGGTTCCTCAACGCAAATGACAAGACGGTTGAAGGAATCCAGCACAAAATCAAGAAAGTTGTAGGTGTACAGTGGCACCCTGAGAGCTCTCCTGGACCCTACGACACTCAATTCCTCTTCGACCAGTTCGTCAGGGAGTCAGTGAAAGGATGAAGATCAAAGGGCTCGACAAGGTCATCATCATCGGCAGCGGTGCCATAAAGATAGGCGAAGCAGGCGAATTCGACTACTCGACCTCCCAGGCGATCAAGGCTCTCCGCGAAGAAGGAATCGAGACTATCATTGTGAACCCTAACATCGCAACGATCCATACCGACAAGAAGTTCGCGGACAAAGTCTATTCCGTCCCGATCAGGAAAGAATTCGTTGAAGAGATACTTGCAAAAGAGCGACCTCAGGGTATTCTTCTCGGATTCGGAGGCCAGACTGCTCTCAACTGCGGAATGGAACTCGCTGAAGACGGCATCCTCGAGAAATACTCCGTTCAAGTCCTGGGCACAGGAATTAACAGCATCGAAATCGCAGACAACAGAGAACTATTCAAGACGACAATGGTCGCGAATGGGATACCTGTTCCAAAGAGCCGGAAAGCTTCGGACCTTGCCAGCGCCATCGATGCCGCGCGACAGATCGGCTATCCTGTCATCGTAAGAGTCGCATACACCCTTGGGGGACAAGGCTCCGGCGTCGCATTCGATGAGGGAAAGCTCAAGGAGATCGCGCAGCGCGGACTAGCCTACAGCAGAATCCGGCAGATTCTCGTCGAAGAGTACCTCGACAAGTGGAAGGAGGTCGAATACGAGGTCATGCGGGACCACGACGACAACTGCACAATTGTCTGCAACATGGAGAACATGGACCCGATGGGAATACACACCGGCGATAGCATCGTAGTCGCACCTTCTCAGACCCTCACGAACAGAGAGTACAACATTCTAAGAGCAACGGCCCAACAGGTCATCCGTGCCCTAGGAATAATCGGCGAATGCAATATTCAGTTCGCGCTCGACCCAAGAAGCGAACAGTTTAGGGTCATTGAGGTCAACTCGCGGCTCTCTCGAAGCTCTGCCTTGGCATCAAAGGCTACGGGTTATCCCATAGCCTACATTGCAGCGAAACTCTCAATCGGCTACGCTCTGCCCGAGCTCGCCAACAGGATGACAGGGGTCACTACGGCATGCTTCGAACCGGCTCTCGACTATATAGTCGTCAAGGCTCCCCGCTGGGACTTTAGGAAATTCCGAAGAGTCAGCAACGAGATTGGGACCCAGATGAAGTCCGTGGGCGAAGTCATGGCGATCGGACGATGCTTCGAAGAAGCAATCCAGAAGGCCATTCGAATGCTGGATCTTGGAAGAGAGCTCACGGATGTTGATGATCTGGGGAGAAGCTGGCGGAGAATAAAGAGGGAGCTGCAAGAACCGACAGATCAGAGGGTATTCTACGTCGTTAAGGCTCTCAAGTCAGGCTTCACGGTACACGAAGTATCAAGGCTCAGCGGAATAGACCCATGGTTCCTCGACAAGCTCCTCAACATACTGCGAGGGGAAACAGAGCTCAAACAAGGGGGATTCTGCAAGGAGACAGTCGGAGAAGCGAAGATTCTCGGGTTCTCAGACCGAAAGATCGGACGACTAGTTCGCAAGTCAGAAGAAGATGTCAGGCAATTCCGGAAGACGGAACACATCATCCCGTGCACCAAGCAGATCGACACGCTCGCGGCAGAATGGCCAGCAAACACAAATTATCTCTATCTCACGTACGGCGGAACGGAAGACGATCTCCCTTTTGTGAATCAGGACAAGGTTGTCGTGCTAGGCTCGGGCTGCTATCGCATCGGGTCGAGCGTCGAATTCGACTGGTGTTGCGTCAACATGGGACTCGCACTCCGAAAACCTGAACAGCAGGTAATAATGGTCAACTGCAACCCGGAAACTGTGTCAACAGACTTCGACGTTCTCGACAAGCTGTACTTTGAAGAGCTGACCATCGAGAGAATCCTAGACATCATAGACAAAGAGAGGCCACGAGGCGTCGTGTTGAGCGTTGGCGGACAGACACCCAACAACCTCGCACAAGGACTCGCTCAGCATGTGACCATTCTAGGCACCTCCCCCGTCAGCATCGATACAGCGGAGGATCGGTCGAAATTCGGCCTGCTCCTAGACAGGCTGGGTATAGACCAGCCTGAGTGGAGCAAACTCGAGACGCTTGAAGGAGCAGCGAAATTCGCAGACAAGATCGGATATCCCGTCTTGATCCGACCCTCCTATGTCCTATCCGGTGCCGCGATGAACGTCGCGTTCGACGAGCAGCAAATGATTCAATATATTCGTGAGGCCTCGAGAATATCAAAGGAATATCCAGTTGTAATCTCAAAATTCGTGACGGGAGCGCGAGAAGTCGAAGTCGATGGAGTCTCTGACGGAAGGAATGTCTTCATCGGCGCGGTCATAGAGCACGTTGAGAATGCAGGGGTCCATTCTGGAGATGCTACGATGAGTATTCCCACCATTACGATCAAGGAGGGAAGCAGAGAACGAATCATGGATTATGCCAGAAGGATCGCAAGGGCCCTCCTAATCAAAGGCCCTTTCAACATCCAGTTTCTAGTCAAGAACGGTGAAGTGCAGGTCATCGAGTGCAATCTCAGAGCTTCTAGAAGCATGCCCTTCGTCTCAAAGATGACGGGAACGAACCTCATGGATCTTGCGGCCAAGGCAATAATGGGCGAAGAGATTCCGGATGGCGAGGGAACGGCCACGGGCTTTGGGGTAAAGGCGCCCCAGTTCTCCTTCACGCGACTTGACAAAGCGGACCCGGTTACAGGCGTCGAGATGGTATCTACTGGTGAAGTCGCCTGTTTCGGAGACAACTTCCAGGACGCCTTCATCACCGCCCTCGTTGCGAGCAATTTCTACGTTCCGAGAAGAGGCGACTCTGTCCTGATCACAATGGGGAAGACCCGCAGGGGAATCATCCCGTACGCGAAGATGCTCGCAGAGAACGGGTATAGTATCTACGCAACTCGGCACACAGCGGAAGAATTCTCCGAAGTGGGCATAGAATCAACAACTCTTTACAAGGTTCGGGAGAAGAAGAGCCCCAACATTCTCGACTACATCACGAGCAGAAGAATCAAACTTGTAATCAACATTCCAAGCCACGAAAAAGACGCAGAATCGAAACTAATTCTTCGGGATGAGTACGTCATCCGAAGAAAAGCGGCCGAGTTTGGGATCCCAGTCGTGACGAACCTTGAACTTGCCCAGGCCCTAATCAGATCGTTGATCTCCTACAACAAGAATGCTGGTCCGGTAACGTTAAGAGACCACGAGGGCCCCACGACGGACTCCCAGACAAGCGGACCGTCCGCAACATCTGATAGTCCGAAGCTGAGATCCAGCCCGAGGCAGATTTCAGTCACCGTTCTAGCGGAAGGCTGACCGGCTCACCAGCAGACATCGATCTATCGAGGACGCGAGATTCGTGCAAAGCATTTGAGATCCTGCGCAGTGCTCCGGCTAGAATGTTTGCCTCGCGTCTTCTGATTGCCGACCTGCCCAGGACATTTTTCACCGCCCTGTTCGTCAACCCTATCTTGTAGTCTTCAACTCCCGCTATCGTCATCGAATCGGACAAATACCTGAGAATCGTATCACGGATCTCGTCGGTAGCCAACCCCTCTTCGGCGTCCTTTGATTTTGAAGTGAATAATTCGTAGAAGATTATTGCGGCGGCGTGAGACAAGTTCAGTGTCTTGTAGGCCTCTGAAGACGGTATCGTGACTATTGCGTCGCAGAGACTGAGCTCATGGTTGTTGAGCCCTGTGCCCTCTCTCCCAAGGATTATTCCGACTGTGCCGGCCTGTTGGGCAAGAACCTCGCTCAGTTCTCTTGGGGTCATTGGCCTCCGGAGGAGATTTGCTGAAGAGCGTGCCCTCTGAGCTGTTGTGCCGATCGAAAGATCGACCCCATCGAGAGCATCTAGGAGTGACTCGTGAATAGTCGAGGAATCGAGAACATCCTGTGCGTGGCCTCCCCTCATTCTGCCATTATGGCCGAAATCCGTGACCGGTTTGACAAGGCGGAGAGATGTCAGCCCGAAATTCTTCATTGCTCTTGCAACGAAGCCGATCGATTCCTCGAAGCGCGGTTCAACCAAGACTATTCGATAATCTGGCAAAACTGGATCGTGGGGACAGTTTTCCTGATGATGGTCTTATGACTGTTTACACTGTGCTCTAAGGGTTCAGGAGTGTCTCGACGTAGGATCCCAGAACTCTGCAAGCTACGATTATGATCACACCGAGAATCACCATCTTGATCGCAGACTTGGCGGCTGACTGCTTGAGAGTTACTCCTCGGAAGACTCCCATTAGGGAGAGGAGAAAAATGCCTGTGAGCATAGAGGTAGGCGTGGAATAGTTCTGGGAGAGGAAGAGCAGAGGAAGTAACAAGGTTAACGATGCCAGTGTTGAGGTGGACGAGGTTACGAGGCCTGAGATGAGAGCTCGCCGGTGAACGTTTGAGAGCAGCTCGTGGAACAGTTTATGCTCCTTCCTTTTCTCGAATGATCCCATGCCGCCATCAACCGTGTCTTCTTCTCGGTTGTCTCCGAGAGGTAGGTGGCGGCAAATACCGAGAGTGCCCCAGCTGCGGCACCTCCGAGCCCAGTTGCGAAAATATCTAAGGAAGAAAGGCCGG
This sequence comes from Candidatus Bathyarchaeota archaeon, assembly GCA_005882905.1. Lineage (GTDB taxonomy): Archaea > Thermoproteota > Bathyarchaeia > 40CM-2-53-6 > 40CM-2-53-6 > 40CM-2-53-6. Next base: position 6,604 of record VBBG01000182.1, read on the forward strand.
CCGCCGCGCCAGCAGCGATTATTCCCAGCACGGAGAATGTCCCGTCTATAGACCCGAAGACCACCTCTGCCGCAAGGCTGCCCGTTTCATGAGCAATCAGTTCTGTGGTCTGAATAGCCAGGGGTCTCAGCTCTAAGGAGATGACATGTTACCCTGAGACCATGCTGGGCAAGAGGATACTGTTACCATTAGACAACCACTAAGAATACGTCGACATTCGTGTCTCGATGCACCTCCTCGTTCGATCCGGCGTAGCTTGACTGCAGACCTGAATCCCGTTCCCTACAACGCAGGGTAACATTCTCCCTTTGGCTCACCAAGCAGTTCATTACTTAGGAATCATTGTGCGACGCTCTCTGAGACGCTCGAGGAGAGGCTTCAGCACTATCATCGCAGAAGTCATGATGGTGCTCATAGTGATAATTATGTCGGCGATCGTTTTCATCTGGGTGACGCCAACCTTTCAGTCCAACACCGGCCAGGACAACTCTGGCGCCGCGTACGCGGAGAAGTTTTCGACAATATGGGGTAACTTTGCGACTTTCGCCCCGTCAATTCCAGAGACCGTTTACACTTGCACCGCTCTTTCTTACGCCAATATTCCATCGGGCATGTGCCCCCTCTCGAATCCAATAGTGACATGCACTACGTCGATAACATCCCCAACCACCTCGAACATCCTTGTCCCCGTCAATGGCGTTTGTCTGATCACAGCATCTGTTGGGAACGTCTTTGCGTCGGCGGGTTCCAACGTGACGGTTGCCGGAGCGACTATCAACGGTCTGATCGGCAACTACTCAGCCAGTGTGACCCTAAGGAACGTCCAAGTCGTCACCTGGATTGGCCTGACCAATGTTCAGACGGTAAACATCTCAGGAAGTTCCTTGAACACATCGGGAATCACGAATGTGTGCGTCGACCTATGCAATAGCGCGCTCTATGAGGGTGGCCGAGGCATCTTTACCTTCGTAAACAATACCGTCACCGGACAGGTTGAGTCAGAAGTCAGCCACCAGGCAACCGTTACAGGAAACACGATCAGCGGGCGACTAGAAGTAGAGAGCGCCGATTTCGGCCAGATAACGAACAACAAGATTGGAATGCTTGATCTGGACCAGAACGGCATCCTGGTTGTCTCTGGGAATACCATATACGGAAACTTCTCCGAGACGCCCGGAATAGGTGTCCTCTACGGAACCAATCGCTGGTGCGCTACCGGAAACAACGTATTCGTCTCTGGCAGTCATAACGAACAGCTCTGCATTGGAAACATCGAGATAGACATCGCAAACACCGGTTCCATACCGGTCAACCTTGTCGCGGTTTATGTGAGTAACAATCCCGTTGCTGGGCCGATCGCGTGGAAGCTTCTCTCGGGAGGTCCTGCCCACAATTCATTGCCGATTACCATCCCTGTGGGACAGAGTGTCAACGTTACGATGCAATGGACTCCTCCGCAAACATCGTTTGCTATGCCCTGGACGGGCCTCTACTTCGTCTTTGTCTCGTCGCACATTAACTTTGTAGACGGGTATCTGTATTTTGGACACAACCCAGCGCTCACGATAACCAGCCAATCGCGTCCGGAGAACAGGATCTGTCCTCCCTGCTACTGAATCTGAGAATCTATCTCGTTCAGCCTCCGTGTCAATTAGAGATTCCCATAGGCGTAGGTATCTTCTGAGAGACTAGGGAATCCAGCAGTTTTAGCTAAG
>VBBG01000183.1 GCA_005882905.1 Candidatus Bathyarchaeota archaeon
CGCAAGCGCTACGATTGTTGCGTCGAGAGCGGAGAGAAACAGCGAGAGGCCAACAGCGACTATTGCCACCCACTTTCGTTGATCTTGCGAAGTTACAAGACTGATCCGCGCACTCATGATATGAGATATGTGTTTTCCTGGATTCTAAGTACAGCCCAAACGGCATTGGCGTTTTTGGACAACAGCAGCTCTGTTAGTGTCTTTGGAGGGCCAGGCGAAAACGGGCATCATGAACAAGACCTCTTATTCGACACTCGAATCGAGTGAACAAATTGGCTCAAGGTTTCGAAGCATTCGGATTGAACCCTCGCCTCCTCCAGGCTGTCCGGGAGATGGGTTTCCACGAAGCGTTCCCGATACAGGTGGAAGCGATAGCACCGCTCTTGAAGGGTCGAGACCTGATTGGCCAAGCCCAGACCGGGTCTGGCAAGACTCTGGCCTATGCGTTGCCAATGCTGCAGAGGGTCGAGCCGCACTCCCGCGAGATTCAAGGCCTGGTACTTGTTCCAACCAGGGAGCTTGCTGTACAGGTCGCGGGCGAGTTCGAACGTCTTGCCAAGCATCTCCCGTCACGGACAATGCCAATCTATGGAGGCGCGAGCATGCGAGCGCAGATCGAGCAACTACGACGCGGCTATGCGAAAATAGTTGTAGCCACGCCAGGCAGACTGCTCGACCACCTGAAGCGCAGAACCATTGATCTGCACGGTGCCAAGTTCGTCGTTATCGACGAGGCCGACCGGATGCTGGACATGGGTTTCATCGACGATGTCAAGTCAATCCTCGAGAACGTACCCCGAGGCCACCAGACTGCACTTTTCTCGGCCACAATGCCCAACGAGGTTGTGAGACTCTCCCAACGTTATCTTTCTAACCCGCTTCGAGTATTCGTCGACAGCGAAGAGATCGCCGTAGAATCACTCCGCCAATCCTATGTTAGAGCCGAAGAAGACTCGAAGTTTCCCGTCCTACTCGCAATACTCAAAACAGAGAGGATGGAGGGAGCACTAGTATTTTGTTCGACAAAGATCAGAGCAGCTCATCTCGCCGAAGCACTTGCAAGAAACAATGTCAATGCTGAGGCCTTGCATGGTGACATGTCTCAAAGCCAGAGAAACGCTGTATCACAGGCCTTCCGCCAGGGACGGATCGACGTACTCGTCGCAACGGACGTTGCCGCCAGAGGCCTCGACATACCCTGGGTCAGCCACGTAGTCAACTATGACATGCCAGACGATCCACTCATGTACTTCCACCGAGTGGGACGGACAGCACGAGCAGGAAAGAAAGGAACGTCAATCTCGGTTGTCAGCCGTGAAGACCACGATATTTTCAACAGCGTCAAGAACATGACCGGGACCACCATCGAACAGGACGAGAGATTCGCTCTGGAAGGCACTACTCGAACACGCTTCCTACTGCCTTCGCGACCTGCAAGGTTTGGCGGGCACGGGGGAGGCAGAAGGAAGAGAGACCATCGTGGAAGACAGAAGAGGTCCAGGGACGGCGGCAGGTTTAGACGCCACCGACGACGCTGAGAAGTCAGACGGATGAGCATCCCGTTTGAACAAGAAGGCGAAGAAGGATCAGCGGGATGCAATGCCAGGCTATGAGGTCTACGCGAAAGCGAGGCCCATTATGACCTTATGGCGCTGGGTTGTCGCCAGTCTTGTCTTTCTAGTTTTGGGTGCCGGAGCTTGGGCTGACCTGCCTAACAGCCTATTCGGGGTTCTCTTTTTTGTCGCGTTTGCTCTGGCCGCCGCAACAATCTCCGGATTCTATCTGCGCAGTAGATGGATCCCGATCGGGATTAAGCGTGACGGAGAGAGACTGCTGATCACCGGTATTGCAGACTCCGGCATAATGGTTGCTTCAAAAGTCGAATTTACCAGTCCGTCCAGTCTCTATGTGGAGCGTTGGGGGGAGAGGATAGCCTCGAAGAAAATGATTCTGTTCTTTGCGTCGACTGAAGACGCGAGTAAAGTAGCGGACTGGCTGAAACCGGGTGCAACGCAGGGCGAGGTGCCACCGGTTTCGGGCTAGCCTAGGTTCTTCCCTTTGCTCTTGGAAAGTTCTGATTTCAGCTTTTGTTCGATCATATCCGCGTCTGCTGAGGAGTCGAAAATCATTCTAACATCCCCATAATGCCAAAAGCCGGTAGAGGCAACTAGGGTTACTGCGTCTACGCGTTCTATTTTCTTCGGGACCACTTCGAACATGTTCTTGCCAGGGTCCACGACGAAACAGATGCCTCTCTCAAAATGTATGCGAGATCTCTTTACATAACCAGCTTCGCCTAGGGGTGCTATGACCATTGCCCAGACATCCTTGTCGCCGTTCAAACTTCTCGAACAACCGAAGATTTCATTGTCTCGCTGGCATGATCCTACCTACTAGCTGCTCACTGTTTCCAGAGTAGGCATCTCCGGGTAAGTCTTAAAACAAAACCTCTCATCCGATACGACTTCAGGGCGCGTGAGTGGGGCCTCCCACCCGTTGCGCCATAAGAAAACCCCGGAGTCGGGAGGCAGAATGCATACACAAGCAATCACAAGACAATGGATTCCTAGAACCGCCGAACTAACACTCGCCGCTGGCCTGGCAGCTACCTACGTCATCACTACCTTCATTCCGTTGACGCCATTCATCGGCGGGCCCGCCTTCATCACCCTCGAAATCGTCATGCTCCCAGTAATAGCCGCAGTACTGAGACCAATACCGGCACTCGCCACCGCATTTGTAGGCAGCCTTGGAATGGCCCTCGGCCAACCCAGCTTTTACCAAGCCTTCGGGCTACCAGGACTCCTGGTTCCCATGATCGCCGCAGGAGCCGGAAGCGTTGCTTTCCACTATGGCCTTGGACCCATCTTACCATGGGCCTACGTCCTAGCGGGCGCAGCATACTACATCGCCCTATCCAGAGGCGGAACACTCTTCTGGCTCATACCATACCTCCTCGTGATCATCTCCCTCCCCGCGGCCTTTCGACTGAAGGAAAACCCACGAATCGGAATACTGACATTCTACACCGCCATGACCGAACAGGTCTCACTCAACATTCTCAGCATAAGCCTCCTAAGCCTCACGGGACCAGTATGGCTAGGAATTACGCCGCTAATGTACTTGGAACGGACAATAGCCACGTTCGGAGGTGCAGCAGGAATCGTTGCCCTTAAATCGGCACTCGGAGGCAGACTCGACATAGCAAAGAGGATCCGAAAGGAGGTGAGGTAGGAGAGATGTGTGTCACTCCAGTTGTGAAGTGTTGGCACTGTGGAGAATGGTTCGTCAAGAAGGCCAATCGTGGAGAATTCGAAGACTGTCCTCACTGTGGAAAGGGCTTCGAGGATCTTACACCAGAAGCGCAGGTGGCTGTGAAGGCGACTATCGCGCCGTTTTTCGAAGTGCCTAGGATAAAGCAGATCGCATAGATCTCACAACCCCATTCTTTCTTTGACTACAAACAGCGGAGCCCTAGCAAACTGAATAACAAACACCGCGAACCATCTGATCGCTCGGACAATGCTTCTGGACCCGACGACGACAGAGATCATCAGAAACTCGCTAGTCTATGCGAGTGAGGAGATGGGCATCGCCCTCCGCAACACCTCCTACAGTCCCAACATCCGTGAGAGAATGGACCACTCAGCCGCGATCTTCGACGAGGAGGGAAGACTCCTCGCCCAGGCGGAACACATACCTGTACACCTCGGCTCTCTACCTTGGGGACTCGCCAGGACCCTTGACTACTGCGAGAGAGAAGACATCGATCTCGAACCGTCCTCAATGATAATGGTCAACAATCCATACATCGCGGGGACACACCTGAACGACGTAACCGTCATCAGGCCAGTCTACCACTCCAACAGACTTGTAGGTTACGCCGCCAACAAGGCTCATCACTCCGACGTCGGAGGCAGAGTCCCAGGAAGCATATCCGTAGACGCCAAGACTCTCTTCGACGAAGGCGTCGTCATAGATCCTCGATACCTGATCCGGAAAAACTGGATTATCAAAAGCGCAGTTAGAGCTCTATCCTCAAGATCTCGCACTCCAAAAGAGCGGATGGGCGACCTCAAAGCCCAAACAGCGGCCAACATTACAGGAGAACGTAGGGTCCTCGAACTTGTAAAGAAACACGGACTCAAAACATTCAGGCAAGCCTGCACGGAGTCGTTGAGGAAGACAGAGCAGCTCGCCCGGCTGCGACTCTCAAAGATGCCAACCGGCACGTACCAAGCCCAAGACTATCTCGAAGACCCGGACGGAGAGAATATCCTACTGTCGGTCAGTATCACGCTCTCCAAAGGGAGCCTGAAAGTTGACTATACCGGCACCGACAAACAGGTATCTAATCCACTCAACGCGGTCTTCGGAGTAACCCTCTCAGGCGTATACTTCGTCACCCGAACGTTGACAGGAGACGATGTCCCCGCAAACCACGGAGCCTTCGCACCGATCCAAGTCCACGCACCCGAAGGAACAATCCTCAACCCAACCTATCCCCATCCGGTGGCGGGCGGCAACGTGGAGACGAGCCAGCGGAACGCTGACCTCCTATATCGCACATTCAGCCAGGCGGTCCCGGACAAGGTCCCAGCGGATTCGGGCGGGTCCATGAACAACGTCATGATGGGTGGAAGATGCAGAGGAAAGAGCTGGGCCTTCTACGAGACAATAGGAGTAGGCCTCGGAGCACAACGCGACCGCGACGGCATCGACGGCATACAAGCGAACATGACCAATACGATGAACACGCCGATAGAGGAGATTGAACGATCCTACCCACTACTCGTCAAACAGTACGAGCTACGACCTGACAGTTCCGGATCGGGACACCTCCGAGGAGGCACAGGAATTATCAGATCCTACCAAGCACTAACCAATGAGATTACAGTAACAGTTCTTGCAGAGAGAGGACGAAACCGGCCACAAGGGCTCTCCGGAGGCGGACCCGGAGCGAGAACAGAAGTTTCTCTCTACAAGAAAAAGAGAGGCCGGTCAGAGAAGATTAGACTACCAGTGAAAACCACTGTCATCCTCGATGAAGGAGACATCATCGAAATCAAGACCGCGGGAGGCGGAGGCTATGGGAGACCGGAGAAACGAGAGAGGCAAAGAATCGAGGAGGATCTTGAAAATCGAGTAGTCACACTTCCACTGTAGGAAAGCAACAATCTTGAGAAATCCTTCCTCAGGTGATATCGATGAGCTTTGAGACTGTCGTAGGGCGGAGAGAAGAGAAAAAATGAGAAGTCTCTAGGAAGGCGTTGTTGGGGAAGGTATCGGGGCTGTGGCTGGGGCGGACCCGGGCAGCGTCGCTCCCTTGGCTCTTCGAGTGAACCAGACGATTAGAGCCGCAGCGACGCCAGCGGCTAGTCCCGCTATTCCAAGCGGCACCCATGGCATGGCGGACAGCAGACCCATGAGAGTTGATGTCCGTGATGGGGACTTGGGCAGGCTAAGGCTGGTCGTTGAGAGACGGAGAGCAATGTCGATTGTCAGAGCCATGTCCCGAGTTACTGTAACTGGGACTGGACCTGTAACCGTGCCGATGGTCGTTTGGGCCACGCTGTGCGTCGTCAGACTGGCCGCATTATCGTTGCGGAGTAGCAGGCCCGTGCTCTTGTCATAGCTCCAGAGGAGCTTGAGGATCACAGCCGCTGTGGAAGTGGTAGAGCTGAGCGGATTGCTCGGGTCGGGTATGCTTATGTTGATAGACTGAGAGAGTTGGCTTGTGACGATCCAGGCCGACCTCGTCCCGATGCTCCCGGGGAGGTTCAAGCTCTCACTACCCGTGACGCTACTCCAACCGTGCAGTATCTGGACTGGGCTTCCGAGGGACAAGGGTGCGTTGACCCACCACGTGGTATAGTCTGGGGTATTGGAGGCTAAGAGCGTACTCTGAAATACCGGGCTAGTGACGCCAGTCGCGAATGTGGCTCCAGCCAGTGCTGAGGCTAATGAGGTCGAGAAAGACTCGACTATGCCAGTCGCTGTGCTTGGTGACTCTGCGCGTGTCGACAGATTGATGGACTGTTCGTAGCTACCCGATTCTGTGACCGGAGTGAAGCTGATTCCGGGGAGGGGCGACACGGACAGGCTGATCTGGTGAGAGACGTTGAGGTTGCCCTGACTGGTGCTCAAACCCACTACATTCCACCCAAGATTTCCGCCCAGGTCTACTTGGAACGAACTGGGCATGGGCGGGACCACTGGAGCAGAGGCAGCGGGAGTAACGACTATCGT
>VBBG01000219.1 GCA_005882905.1 Candidatus Bathyarchaeota archaeon
AAGGATTGTACACAGGCACCATAACGATACTCGATGGATACAACACGATCCCGCCGGGCCTAGCTGTCGCAATAGTCGTAACTTAGACGAACAGTATTTTCAGAATGGAGACACAGACACTCTCTGTCCGACTAGGTGCGCTAGTCTGAACATCGCGGCCTATGCAGTAGCATCACATACTCGTATCTCTGACGGGCTATTGGGGACTCTGGGAGCGACCCCCGGTTGCTAGCTACTCGAACGGAACCAGCAGTCGTTGAAGTCGGAGATCACCGGAAACACAGCACCTCCAACATCTCACCGTCATGCTTTGAAACTGGGACCGTCGCTTCGCCAAGTACTACGACCGAGTTCGTTGTCACGTCGCAGTCCCGAGACTAGGCCTTCGTCCCGATCAGCTGGATCATCGTTGACACTTGCAGATTGTACGGGACCTTCCAGGCAGGACTAGCCACGGGCATCACTACTGATAACCGCCACTCTAGAACTTGCAAAACTGACACAAGTCAGCGTCGGGATAACGACGGGAATCTACTATACCATATTCAGGAATTTATCGCGACGCATTCTCCAAGAGCTATCGGGCCCTATCCATAGAGTCCCTTAGGCCTATTGTCCTTCGGCGTTATCTTCTGCTTCCTGACAAGAATCTCCGGGACCTTGACTCTAGTGATAGGCTGGTTGTTGACTATGTATAATGGGTCGCCGTCGGGTCCATACTTGTCCGTCCGGAGGATGCCTGTGACTTCGAGTTTAGCCCTCAACACTGTTCCATCGGACAGCTCGTATACGTTCCATCTCTCCGGGCCGACGCGCTCAAAGTCGACGGAAGTGGTGTTCGTCGTACTAGGGGACAGATAGTTGTGAACATGTTCTGGCTAGACCAGGCGTAAATGGGCTGGCCACTGGGATCATACTCCTCAGCCTTGAAAATCTTCGGAATGACCAGACGGCCGAACAGCAGCGTCCCGTCTTCCAGCTTGTACTTCACCCACGGCTCGTCTCGAACGCTGAACTCTATCGCGTTCGCCCTGGTCAGATCAGCCTGAGCCTGCATGGCCATACTAGACTCTGCCAGGTTATTATCTCGATGCCTGCGGTCAGCGTTCTCGGTGTTCTTCGATATGTTTTTCCGACCATTCGTGCCCGCAGTGTTTGCACTTATACACATACTGGAACTGCTCGACGTCTAGGATTACCAGTCTCTCATCATGGACGATAACGGGTATGGGCCGCGCTTCAGTCCGAAGCTGACTAACACCGTGCTCTATTCTGGGAACCGGCTCACGATCTAGGCTGACAATTTTCTTTGTCTCTAGCTTGATGTGGAATCTCCTCCCGCACTCCGGGCAGTGTCTGAAGAACTCCATGGCAGACTCTCTCTACGGCATGGGCTGGGCGATAAATATCAATGCTTCCAGACCGCAGCTCCTATGCGCAATCAAAAGTCTAGTCTAGTCCGTATCATCATTCGGAACGACTGCCAGGGGTTGGCGACTCTTCTTTCTGATTGTGTAAAGTGCGAGAGGCAGCAATAGTCCCGCCAAGACGATCGCGGCTGCTCTTGAGGTGATTTCAAGGAGGTAGAGGAGCAACCTAGCAGATTGGAGAGGGAGGATGATTCCTCCAATAGAGGGGCTTGTGACTGTCACCGTGACGAGGGCATAGTGTGCTCTCGGTCCACTGGTCCCTGTGACGTTAACTGTGTAGCTCTGGGTTGCCGTTGTCGTTGTGGGTGAGATAGATAGGTTGAGACTATTTGTCCCACCAGTACTGAGTGTCAAGCTTGTAGTTTTGGGAGTGATCGGTAGCCCGGTTGGATTGGATATCGACGATATGGTGACGGACCCTTGATAGTTGTTGAGGCTTGTCACTGTGACGTTGGCTGTTCCTGTGGTTCCCTGCTGGATGGCCTGGGTGGAAGGCGATGCGGCTATGGTAAAGTCTGCGAGGGCTATGGTGCTGGTGAAAGCGTCTTGGTCGACGCAGCCCCAGGTGGGGTCGAACGTGTCGCAGGCGTTCAGATTGTCAGCCCAGACTGGATGGGCCGTGGTCGGAGTAGCTGCTATTCCGATATAGTCTCCCATGAACCGCTGAGCCGGGTTGGGAGAGTCCGTCCGGTACACAGCGTTCGGGTTGAAGGAGTTGGTTG
>VBBG01000184.1 GCA_005882905.1 Candidatus Bathyarchaeota archaeon
GACGAGTGTACTCGTTTATCACGTCATCTAGGGAGAAGACGATTCTATAGTTTAGAGGCGGTACCGGCCTCTGTGGTAGTCCTCCGACGAATATCCGGACCCGTGAAATCTGTCCAAGTCTGCGATGAGCATCGCCGACGCACATGTTCGTGAATCCCGGTGCGACACCGCACTGAGGAACCAGAACGATTTCTTTGTCGAGCGCTTTTCGTTGTAGCTTGAACGGGTTCTCTGGCGTGTAAGATATGTCGACCAGGTCCCGGCCAGCTTCGGCCGCTTGAATCATTACCTGAAAGCCAAGTCTGCCTGGAAGAGCTCCACATACTAGATCAGCACTCTGCATCTCTCGCTGGACGATCTTCTTCTGGGAAATGTCAAGGCGCCGAGTCGTGATCTTCTCTAAGCTCTTGAGATTCTTCAGATTCTCGATACTGGCATCCGCAGCGGTAACAGAGTCGACTTCGGATTCCCGAGCCAGATCTCGGGCTATTTCCGAGCCAACTTTTCCGCAGCCAACAACTAGGACCTTCAAGTTCTTCTCTAAACGCCGAGAATCGCGGGTCTTCTTAAGCCGTTAACGAATGGGCCGGTCCCAAAGCCAGAGAGGTCGTTAGGAGAAAACTGCCCTGATACTATCGGCGGCCACACGCGGCAAAAGCCCAATGAATTTCTTCTTGCGCAGCATCCTGGAGATGATCTTTCCCTGAAAATCCATGTCAGCAACCTCCTGAATCTCCGGGAGATACTCTCTGACTCCCTCGAAGAGCCTGTTCAGCGTCTCGTCTGATAGTCCAGCGAAGAGTCTGTGCGCGATTCCCATCCTTCTCAAGTCCGACCCAAACTTCTCACGCCACTCTCGATCATATGCCATGAGGAGTCTCCACCGCTCCTCCTGTGGCGCCTTCACGGCGCTGGCGGCTGTTCTTCCTGCCAGTATCCCTGAGTATCCGCCGATTATGATACCGCCGCCAGTGGTCTGCTTGACCTGGCTCGCTGCGTCTCCAACTACGAGAAAGTTTTCTGACCAGCACTTGTCTATGGGACCCGATACCAGAACCGAACCGGACTTTGTCGCTTCAACAGCAGATTTTGGCCAGAACTCTTTGACGAGATCGTCTAGTAGCTTCTTCACGTTGCCCTTGCGGGATGCAAGCCCAACCCTTGCGCTGTGGTCTCCCGTGGGTATGCTCCAGGCGAAGAAGCCTGGTGCACGATGAGAGCCAAAGAAGAGTTCGACCATATCTCCCTGTTTCTGCATGTCTCCGAGTTCATACTGGAGACCCGGGAGAAGCTGCGACCAGTCAGGAGTCGAGAGTCCAGCTTGTTCCGGCAGCCGACTGCCTGCCCCGCTCGCGTCAATCATCATGCCTCCCTTGAATGTAGGCCCGTCCTGAACCGAGACACCCACTGTCCTGTCGGGGTATCTCTCGAATCTTGAGACCCGCATCTTAGTGTGCAGCTCGACGCCCGCAGCAACGGCGCTCTTCGCCAAGTACTGGTCGAACCGAGCCCGGTTTATTATCACCGCTACCGGCTGCTTCTTCCGAAGCTCGAGAGGCTCCCCTTTAGGAGGATGGAAGACAGCGCCTTGGATAGTCCGCTGGGCAAACACCGATTGTGGTTCTACTCCGAGCATTGAGAGCCCGTTAAGGCTCACTACTCCAGAACAATGGCTGGGGACTCCGACTTGGGGATGCTCCTCGAGAAGGACGACCTTTGCGCCGTTTCTTGCTGCCTCCAGAGCGGCGTGGCTTCCGGCCACTCCTGCTCCAACTACGATGATCCGTTTCTCGTCTGAGGAGGGTTCCAAGGAGCTGTCAGTAGTCTTCGAACTCAATTCTCAGAGTAAGACCCTTGAGTTCCCGGGCGAGCTTCTTAACAACCTCAAAGTCCAGCGGGTTTCGCCGGGGTCTGCGGCCATTCAGTATGACCTTCGTCTCCCTGCTACCGTCCGGGAGCCAGATCGTGTTGATAGTTAAGATTGAGAATGGCGAGAATAGATCTTCCAGGAAACCGCGCTCGTCTCCTCCAAAATTGAGGATCCGGACTCTCTTACCAACCCGGTCGCCCAGCGATTTCGCAAGCTTAGCTCCGGACGAGAGGAAAGCGTCCATGCCCCTCCTGTCTACCATGAGGGCCATGATGTCTCCAGCTTCAACGGCTTTGTGAAAAGTAACCTGCTGTAGGCTTGGATTCTCCTTCTCTAGCTCAGTTATCGTCCGGATGACCCTGACGTCCAGGTCTGTGATCTGGCCCTTCTTGAGTTTCTCTTCGCAGCGTGTGCAGAAAATGCCGCTCTTTACGCAGAAATTGTCAAGGATGGTTTTCACCAAAGCTCCGTCAGCCCTGGCCGGGTATTGAGCAACGGCCCATTGTCTAGTCGTTCGTTCCGACGTTCTCTCGAGTTGCTGCAGTTATCCAAACGATTCTGATCCTGTCGGACGAACCGACAGCTTGAGAGTGGAGGGTCCGGGCATCATAAATGGGTTACGGTAGATCATCTGCTTCTCGAAAGTTTCTGTAACTATCCTTGACGTAGTCATTGTCAAATGCACATTTAATGGAGCGTGGACATACTCTTTCGAGAGTTTGGCAGGAAGAACATGAGACGGTGGGCAAGGGTCATGACAACGGCTCTCCTGCTCTGTGCCTGGGTCATTGGGGGTGCTGTAGTCTGTGTCAGTAGTCTTCTTCGGACCTAGTTTTGGCTGTTCCCAATCCTAGTTCCTGTTGGCTCATCTTACAAATGCAACACGTCCCCTTGGGTCTGGCTTGAGCTGTTTCTTGCGTTCGGGTCCATTGTTGGGTACACGATTGTTGTCCCCTCCTCACATTCTCTAGGATGATCAACTGGGCATCGTCAACCAAAATCGGCGATACTAGCCACTCGAAAAGTGACTGAAGCCTGGGATAATAGCCAAATACTCTGACGTCTTTGGCACTGAAGACTCGGAGAAATTCATGAAATTATTCGAATACGAATCAAAGTCTCTCGCCCAAAACCTTGGAATTAATACTCCCAGAGGGGGACTCGCGTCGACTCCTGACGAGGCGCGCGATATTCACAAGAGAATTGGTGGAGAGGTGGTCGTCAAGGCTCAGGTTCTAGTTGCCGGGAGGGGAAAGGCGGGGGGTATCAAGTTTGGAAGCAAGCCCGACGAGACACGAGACCGCGCTAGTGAGATTCTCAGTATGACGATCAAAGGCGAGAAGGTGAAGAAGGTCCTTGTCGAGCAGAAGCTGGCAATCAAGAAAGAACTCTTCGGTAGTATTGTCCTAGACCGAGTCAACAAGTGTCAGACGATACTAGCCTCCGATCATGGTGGAATAGACATCGAGGAGGTTGCGAGCAAGAGTCCCGAGAAGATTCTTCGTCACAGGCTCGACCCGGTGTTTGGGATGAGAGGATTCGACGCGAGGCAGGTCGCTCTGAAGCTTGGATATGGGGGACAGAGATTGAACGCATTGACGGACCTGCTCGCAAACCTCTATCGTCTATCTGTGATCTATGATGCGGAGCTTGTCGAGAGTAATCCTCTCGTCGAGACAAGTGATAGCAAGTTCGTCGCCGCAGACCTGCGAGTGATAGTTGACGACAACAGCCTCTTCCGCCATCCCGAGTTTCAAGAACGCTCCAAAGAGGCGAGCGCAGAAGTCACCCCTCTAGAAGCAAAAGCTCGCGAGAACGGCCTAGCCTTCGTCGAACTCGATGGAGACATTGGAATCATGGGGAATGGAGCAGGGCTCGTCATGGCAACACTCGACATGGTAAACCACTACGGTGGCAAGCCCGCGAACTTCTGCGACGTGGGGGGCGGTGCAGATGCCGAACATGTCGCCACAGCTCTACAGATTATCCAGGGGGATCAGAAGGTTCACAAGATATTCATCAACATTCTAGCAGGAATTACCAGATGCGACGAGGTTGCAAAAGGGATAGTTGAGGTAAAGAAGGTCGTCGGGCTGAAGAAGCCGCTCGTCGTCAGAATGCAAGGCACAAACTTCGATGAGGGTAAGAGGATCCTCGACTCTGCGGGCATCACAACTCTCGAGAAGATGGACGAGGCCGCCCAACTGGTAACGTCCGCTAAGGTCGCATAAATAATGACACTTCTCGTCGGCAAACAGACCCGGGCGATTGTACAGGGCATAACAGGCAACCAGGGCTCGTTTCACACCAGACTCATGCGCGAATACGGGACACAGATCGTCGCGGGCGTCACGCCAGGAAAAGGAGGAACCAGCACTCAAGGGGTCTCCGTTTACGATACAGTGGCCGCTGCACTTGAGAGGACAGATGCCAACGCATCGATCATTTTTGTTCCTGCTCCCTTTGCAAAGGAGGCAGGGATGGAGGCGATTGATGCAGGTCTCAATCCGGTTGTCATCATTACTGAGATGATCCCTGCCAGAGACAGTATGGTTCTGATGGCCTACGCGAAGGAGCATGGAGCAACAATTATCGGACCTAATACTCCAGGAGTCATCACGCCTGGAGAGGCGAAGCTCGGCATAATGCCGGGCGACGTGTTCAGTCCGGGAGGAGTTGGAGTTGCCTCTAGAAGCGGCACCCTCACCTATGAGATTGCCTCGTACCTTACCCGCGCTGGCATCGGCCAGTCGACATGTCTGGGAATCGGAGGCGACCCTATAACAGGGCTGAACTTTGTCGACGTTCTCAAAATGTTCAGAGACGACAAATCCACCGACGCGGTAGTCTTGATCGGAGAGATAGGAGGCTCGGCGGAAGAAGACGCTGCAGACTTCATCGAGGACACAAAGTACGCGAAACCAGTGGCCGCCTACGTCGCCGGTCGAGCCGCACCCCCGGGAAAGCGAATGGGCCACGCGGGAGCAATCATTACTGGGACCGAAGGCACGGCAGACGCGAAGATGAAGAGGTTCAGAGAAGTGGGGGTCCGGGTCGCCGAAGTACCTTCTGAGCTGCCTAGATTATTGCAGCAACAAAAGGCGGCGACTATTCAGCAATAGGCAGCGTTGCTACTTAGCACCGAGTTCTCGTTTTTTCCATCGAAGGTTATCTCCCCGACAGCGACGGCACCGGTAAGCGTTGGGAGAGTTTCGAGACCCACAAGTTCGGCAGATCTTGAAGAAGAGCCTATGCCGTTGTGCTAATTGTTTGTTCATGACGTCTGTTATGGGCATAGGAGCTACCTATCGACCGATAGTTCCCGGTATCATATATGATTGCTGTTAACGCTGCTCTTTCAGACTGCCAGAGACTATGGCGTTCGACACGACTCTCCATGTCTGGAGACTGAGGTTCTCGAGCTGTTCGATGGAGAGCTGGTATACTCGGGCGTCGGGAATAGAGATCCTGCTGACCAGCTCTCTCCCTAGCTCGCGTCCGTATTTCAGCGATAAGAAATGAGTTAGCGCTCCCTTCGACAGTCTTCTTCGCTGAGTGAAGATTCCCCTCACCAATTCCTCGAACAATGGCTCATCTATCTCTGTCAGTCCATGCTTCGGCGTGAACCTCAGAAGCGTCGAATCGACCTTCGGTCTAGGATTGAACGCGATCCTCGAAATATCTCGTATCCTCTCCATGTTGAGCTTTCTCCCTGCCATGACTGTCAGTCTGCCATAGTCTCGGGTCCCCGGCTCTGCGAGGAGCCTCTCGCCAAACTCTTTCTGGAACACTACAGCCGCAACATCGAACTTCCTACTCGCGAGAAAGAGTGTCAGCTTGGAGGAAATGTAGTATGGCGGAGTGCTCACAAGTTTGTTGAAAGCAGGGATGGATTGGCCTATCTTCAAAATGTCCCCCTCTAGAACTGTCACGTTCGATTCGTTTCTGAAAGCCTCTCGAAGCTCACTGGCGAGACCCGGGTCTTTCTCGATCGCGATCAGTCGTCCAGCCTTCTTCTGTAAGAGCCTGGTCAGCGTTCCGTGCCCTGGTCCGGGTTCTAGAACAGTATCGCTTGGGCCGGGAGACACGCTTGAGACTATTTCTTCTGCTATGCCTGGATCTGTTAGAAAATTCTGGCCTAGTCGTTTTGAGGGCCGGTGTCTTCCTCTATGAAGAGCCACAATACTATACTGTCCTGGTGAAGAGGCGATACTTGGATTCGGTGCTCAGCTCTTCGAAGATCCGCTTTGCAACCATCTTCTGAACGTCTGTCAGACCTGTCTTCTCCTCGATGTCCTTGTAGCTAGTGAAGGGTTTTCTCTCTCGTGTATTGACTATCGTCCACATCGACTTTTTCCCAATCCCGGGAAGCAGCTCGAGTGAGTGCATTCGCGGGGTCACGGGTTGTGAGTTGTTGAAGAAGTCGACGAACCGTTTCTCCTGTTTCTTGACGAGCTCGTTGATCAGCGGACCAACTTCCGCCTTTGCGTTTGCGGTTACGACCGTTGCGCCTACCTTCAGCTCGGCTTCAAGGAGGGTAAAGTGTTGTTCGCCCATGATCTGGACTGTGGGGACGACAAGGTGTCGAGACCTGTCCGATGATCTCCCGTAGGGAAGATAGTCTAGAACATAGGCGTGCTCCTCGTAGACATGCCTCCTCTGTATGTACTCGTCTTCGTGTATTGCCAAGACTGGCTCTGCTCCTGCTCTCTGTTAGAAGATGCCGCGAACTGGTCTCTCTCTTGCTTGACAAAGGCGTCTAGGTGAGCGGAGGGCCAACTCTAGTCGTTCAAAACTGCATCGTCTTGGCTTAATTTGATTTCGGTCTGTGGGTTAGACGTAGCGTTTCATTATTGCGAGGATTCCGCTGAGCTGTTCAGTGCTGACGAACCGACCCTTTACCGTCAGGACTGCCCGCAGTTCCTCGACGCTCTGGGGGAGCGTGTTGACTATTTGGATCGCGTCATTTCGGTCCAGCTGGAGTTCTGACGACAGTTCCTCGACGAGCTTCGCGGCGCGATCGGCGGGTATCTTCGAGAATCGTCGAGTGAAATCAAGTGTTCTCCTCTGAAACTCGCCCAGTTCCTCCTCTTTCACCTTCTCGAGTACACCCTTGGCCTCAGCGTTGGTGATGGCCTTCTCCATCATGATCTTTCTCGCCATCAGGAGGTCTCTCGCATCGGCTGGATATGCTCAGGTCTAGCGATTATGAGCCTTGGAACCTTTCCGGCTGTTACCTGGATAACGTAGGCTCTCCCCCGCTTCTCCGATATCATCCCGACGCGGCCGTGGTATCTTCGGTGGGGCATTCCTTTCTGGATTGATGGATTGATAGAGATGGTGACCATCTGGCCCGGGGCGTACGACGTCAATATTCTACCCAAGGGATTCTTTCCTCTGTCTCGAGGGTTTCTGCGAAGAATAGTCCTGGTTCGGTTTCGTATACCCTTGGAACGTTTCATCCAGCCCTTCTCCAACTAGAAAGGTTGACGACTCAGCAGGTTGCGTATATACTTGTTCGCTTCCAGATTCAACATGGATGAACCGACAAGAGTCTTTCTCGTCTTGTCGGGCGAACATCCAACCCTGCCGCTGGCTGAGATGAAGGCGATCCTTGACGCAAGTCGAATCCCCTTCAAAATCACAGGAACCTTCTACAAACTAGTCGAGATTCAAGCAGGGATAGACATGATAAGACCGGTCGCGGGTCGCGGAGCTTTCATAGACGAAGTTGGCACGGAAATCGTCCATTCTGGACCAACAATTTCCGAGATCGACGACGCTGTAAAATCTAGTGATCTCTCATGTTACCTTCGCCCGGATGAGACTTTCACTGGTTGATCCACAACATCACAAGAGCCAAGGTAGATCTTGAGAACCCGCAACGTCTATTCCACGGTCTCCTAGCGGGACCCTACTTCCACCTCGGCCTCGTCGCGTATCAGCGCCCAGCATGATACGTCGCCAGTCGAAGGCCGCGAAAGAGGCCTGTGTTCCATCCGAGCACGATGACTCCCAAACTGGGTCGAAGCATGGTCAACTTGTCCCGTGCGATTGGGGGGACAACATTCCTCGATCCGTTCTGCGGGGTCGGAGGTATTCTCCTCGAGGCCAGCCTCTTGGGCTGCCAAGTGATAGGAATGGATGCCCTAAGACGGATGATCAGAGGTTCGAGAAGGAACCTCAAATATTTCCAGATGGACCCGTCGGGACTGATCAGGGGCGATGCACGGAACATTCCTGTTACCCGAGTCGAGGCGATGGCGACAGATCCCCCGTACGGGACGGGAGCCTCAACACTCAAATCGACCACGCGAAACATTCTGAAGGACTTCCTCCCAGAAGCAAATTCCGCTCTTGCAAAGGCCGGCCGTCTGGTCGTCGCTTCGCCACTAGGAACGGGAACACCCGACATCGCAGAGTCGGCAGGATTCCGGGTTGCGGATCGTCACGAAGTCTACGTGCACAGAAGCTTGACGCGGGAGATCCTGGTCTTGGAGGCTAACTGATGTCAGGAGGAATCGAAGTTATTTTTCTCGGAACAGGAGGAAGCCTTCCGACCAAAGAACGGGGACTCCCGAGTGTTGCCCTACGTCGTGACGGAGAGATCATCCTGTTCGATTGCGGCGAGGGTACGCAGAGGCAGATGATGCACGCTGGACTCGGATTCAACAGACCGACTGTGATCCTCATCTCGCATCTCCATGGCGACCATATTCTTGGGCTCCCGGGGCTCTTACAGACAATGTCGTCGCTCGCGAGGGACAAGCCACTCGACTTGTACGGTCCGAAGGGTCTCATGAGGTTCCTGGAGTTGATCTACAAGCCCCTAGGCTATCCTGCAAATTTCAGGGTCAGGGTCAAAGAACTGGGTCCCGGCGAAGAGGTTGACAGGGGCGACTATATCATCAGACCCGTGCTGGCAAAGCACGATATTCTCTGCCTCGCATACGCCATCGCCGAGAAGGAGCGACCCGGGCGATTCCATCCCGAGAAGGCGAAACGGCTGGGCGTGCCGGAAGGTCCTCTCTGGGGCGAACTTCAACACGGGAAGCCGGTAAAGTTCGAAGGAAAACAGATTCGGCCAAATGATGTGCTAGATGCACCTCGACCCGGATTGAAGGTCGTCTACGCTATAGATACCCGGCCCGCCGAAACCGTCAAGGATCTGGCCAAGGGCGCAGACCTGCTGATTCACGATGGCGGGTTTGCCGAGGACAGACGCCCCAAAGCCCAGGAATACTATCATTCAACGGCGCGCGAGGCCGCCCAGCTTGCAAAGGCTGCTAAGGCAAAGCGTCTCGCCCTTGTTCACATCAGCGCTGTCACGAGGGACGATTCGATCCTGTTGAGGGAGGCTCGGAAGATCTTTCGGCAGACGATCGTTCCTAAGGACTTCCAGGTATTATCGTTGAAGCAGTCCAAGTAGATTCCAGATCTCCTCTATCTCTTGACCCGCGGCTCGTATCCTCCCGTAATCCAGTCGATGACGCCAACTGGGTTGCTGGATTCTATCGTCAGTCGTATGGGTCCCAGAGGCGATTCTCCCTCAGGTGCACAGAATGACACATGCCCGGCGTAGGCGACTTGTTTGTTGAGAAACACGACAATTCTACTCTCGGTCGTCCCTCTGAACAGCTGGGCTCTTGCGGCTGCACGTATTCTGTCGCGTTGCAAGATCATCCTGAACCTCTCAAGCGACCCGTGTCCCTCTCCCACCAGTTTGGCGGAGCCATAGTCGTCTATCTCGCCCTTGATCTCGACGTCTCCAGAGAAGAGGTTGGTCAGGGCTTCCTTGACTCTCTCGCGTATTTCTGTCGGATTGATCTCAGCCTCAGCAACAACTATGATCTTCGAGTCTGAAGGATTGTCCTGAGTAGACGTCTCATCCGCCTCTTGAGATCCTCTTTGGAATCCTCGTTCTCGACAGTCCGATCAGCCAGAGCAATAAGCTTCGCAATCCCTACACCCAGCTCTCGGTTGTCTCTCTCCTCAAAGTCGGCCCAGCCTCTCGGCCGGTCTGACCTGCCCCTACGCTGAAGCCTCTGGAATCGCGCGCGGCTTGAAGCATGGATCGCAATCGTAACAACGCGGTACCTCCGACGAAGCTCATCGTCTCTCTTCCGAATATCGAGCATGAGCTCTCCGAGATTCTTGCGTGTGAACTTCAACTTCCTCTTCCGAGCCTCTGCTCTGATGATATCGCCGGAGACGAAGACAGGGATTCCTCGAGCCTTCATCACGCTGGAAGCGAGGCTCTTACCTGCCCCAGGCATTCCAACGATAACAAGCACTGTCTTCCTTGGTTCCGCTGACTGCAAAGGTGGTTCTCGGACGGCCGGCAACACGGCAGTTATAGCTCTTAAACAGGAAACACTGTGAAATACCGAAGCGTTGTCAGGCAGTCAGGTTCGAAGCTTCGTATCCATCGATCTTGAAGACGGGCAGATTCTGTCCAAGGTCGAGTCCATCATGTCATCACTTTCAGCTCTAGGGGCAGACCTCAAGCCGGTCGAACGAGAGAATATCCACTTGACGCTGAAATTCCTCGGAAACGTCAGTCCCGCGAAACTGGCAGAAGTGAAATCAGCCCTCGCCGAAGTAAAATTCCAAGCGTTCACTTTAGAGATCAAGGGTGCTGGAGCTTTTCCAAGCCTTAAGCGGATGAACGTCATCTGGGTAGGAGTCGGCGAAGGCTGGAGTCAGGTTGAACTAATCTTCGAGCAGAC
>VBBG01000223.1 GCA_005882905.1 Candidatus Bathyarchaeota archaeon
CGAGGAGAAGCTGTCGAACATTGCAAAGTCGTCACGGTTTGGTGAAACAGCCCAGCGATTCGTCGCTGAGGCGGTGAAGGCGGTTGACTCCGACCAACCGGTCGTGAGACTGGGATTCAAGGGTTCGTCCAAGCAGAATCTGGACAACGTCTCAAAAGTTCTTCCGAAAGGTTCGAAGCTCGTTTTCGAGGAGGACCCCGTCGACGGGCTCGGGGGAGTCGTCGCGAGCGACGCTGAAGGCCGGGTCACGTTCAACAACTCATTCAGGTCTCGCCTCGAAAGGCTTGACAGTCAGCTCTTGACGTTGATAGCATCAACAATCTTCGGCGAGTAGACCCGCAAGTCTTGCTTCATCCGGACAAGATGCGACACGTCAGCATACTGGTCGTGAAAGACCAGCTGCCCAATCTTCTGTCGTATGCCGGGTCAAAGAAGCTCTTCCACCTCACAGAGGTCGAGGACAACGGCCTTCCCGAGGGTGCACGACGCTATCAGGGGCTAGAGCTGTTGGCCAAAGCCTCTACTGTCAAGAACCGGATTGCCAGCTTGACCACGGCTCTCCAGACTGGAGAGTCCAGGATAGAGAGCCTGAAAGCGCCCGTTGATAATCTGGAAGAGCTTGCCAATTTTCTAGACGATGAGACACTCAAGCTTGAACATTCGGTGCGGCAGATCGATGATGAGCAGGGCAAGATACAGACAGAGAAGGAGCAGACCTCCGAGCTGTCAAGATTCCTTTCTGGACTGGAGAAAGTAGGAGTATCGCTTGACGCGATTGCCGGAAGCGGCTTTCTGACAAGCCTCGCGGGAGAGGCCATTACTGAAACCATACCGTCGGTGCAGAGAGAGCTTGACCTGATAACCTACGGCAACCTCATCTTCGCCATCACCAACACCGCTGGAAAAAGCCAGACGTTCCTCGCCATCTTCCCAAGCGTCTTCCAGGACGATGCGAAGCAGGCGGTGACCGCTTTGGGCGCCAAGCCAGGACCTCCATGGACAGGCCTTCCACCCGACCCCAAGAAGGCGAAGGAGGTTATCGACTCCAGACTACTCGATCTTGAGAAAGTATCCAAGGAGCTCGATGAGAAGAAAGCGGGGCTCGCGAAAGAGAAAGGCCCGAGAATCAAGAGCCTGGCAACCCTATCTGAGATACTCGATCTGAGAACGAAGGCGCTCTCAGGGTCGGGCGCGACTGAGGCAACTGTTCTGCTTCAAGCCTGGGTTCCTGACCATTCTGCCAAGGAGGTTGCGGAGGGTTTGTCGAAAACTTGCAATGGGCTCGCTTCAATGTACGTCGAGGAAGAATCCAAGAATCATGGAGAGAGTCCGACGGAGGACCCCGCGTCGACGACGGATGCTGATCCTCCGACTCTTGTCAAGGCTCCAAGCTGGACCCGGCCGCTCCAGAGCATAATCGACAATTTCGGCATACCATCCTACGGCGAGACGAATCCCCTTCCCTTCATGATCCTCACGTTTCCACTCATCTACGGACTGATGTTCGGCGATATTGGTGAAGGACTCCTCTTCATAGCCCTCGGCATTTTCCTGCTCTATCTGAAGAGGAAGAAGGCCAAGGTCTTCGAGATCGGCCAGATATTCGTCAACGGCGCAGAGCTGGTGTTGATGCTGGGAATCGGCGTCACCATCTTCGGCTTCATCTTTGGAGACATATTCGGCTTCGAGTCCAGCCAAGTCCTTGGGATTCCTCCACTCTTCGCCCCCACTGCTGGAGCCTTCCCGACCAGTCCGAACATAGCGCCAAGCACCGCGAACCTCATCGTCTACATGATATTCATCTTGTTCTTCGGGGTCGCACACTACCTGTCCGGTCTCGCCATCAACGCCTACAACAAGATCAGACACCATGAGTACAGACATGCTTTCCTTGGGCCGATCTGCTGGGCCTGGTTCTATGCGATGTTCATTTATGCAGCAGTCCTGGTGGTGAATTCCGGATTCAAATTCTCGGTATTGCTGCAGAACCCACTAGTAGTGGTTCTGCTCTTCGTCCCCTTCGGGCTCTTAGGATACGGCGAGGGCGGTCTCCACTTGATGGAGGTTTTCATTGGGGCCGGAAGCAACACATTGTCCTATCTTCGTTGGAGCAGTCTTCGGCAATATCCTCGTAATGATCCTAGAGGGGTTGATTGTGTTCGTCCAGACCCTAAGACTTCACTGGGTGGAATGGTTTGGTAAGTTTTATGAAGGGACCGGCCACCCATTCGCGCCCTATCAAGAACCTATGACCTGGATTGTGGCACAATAGTGGCTGTCGACTGCTCGACGCTCTCGTCTGTAACCCTCTGTCCCACGTTCTGGGCAGGACTCGGAGCGGGGCTTAGTGTTCTACTCTCCGCCATCGGCGCTGGACTGGGAATAGGAATCTCAGGACCCGCCATAGCAGGCGCAGGAGTAGAGAGACCCGAGGTGATGCTGAAGACCTTCATCGCAACCATACTCGCAGAGGCACTCGCAATCTACGGCCTCGTCGTCGGGCTCCTCTCAGTCTTCGCCATAAGTCCAGCTCTGACGATTGAGAAGGGAACTCGAATATTTGCAGCGGGACTGACGATGGGGGCCGCAGCGCTCGGTGCCGGCTTCGGTATCGGTGCAGCGGGAAGCGCGATGGCTTCAGCTACCGCTGAAAAACCCGAGATCTTCTCGAGAGCAGTAATCTCGCTCATCCTAGCAGAGGCTCTCGCAATCTACGCTCTCGTCACAGGTCTACTCCTACTATTCACCGGTTAAGCGAGTCAGCGTGCCCTCCGACACACTATCACACCTATTACGAGACAATTATCTCATCTCTCTCCTGCGCGGCAAACGAAGCCAGCTCGTCCACCGCCAGCAACTGGTCTCTCTATCAGAGTCCAAATCCCAGACCGAAATCGTCGGACTCCTCGCTGAGGGTTCATACGGGCCTGAGCTCTCAAAGTTGCAGGGAGAATCGTCACCCATCGACACCGAAAGGGCGATCCGGTTGGGCTTCGCTCGTTCCGTCAGGGGCCTAATCTCCGCCTCGAGCGCGGACACTCATGACTTCCTGTTGGAATACCGGCGACGATTCGACGCTTATGACCTTGCGGGTCTCGTGATCTTCAAGGCGCAGGACAAGACCTGGGAGGAGTATCTTGCCACCAGGCAACCGCTGGCTCTGATGAAAGAACCTGAACTCCACAGGCTCTACTCCATCGAGGATCTATCGGCCATCGCAACGGCAGCGGGCGACAGACACCTAGTCGAGAGGCTGAAGGGATTCTCAATGGAGGACGCTGCAGGCGAGAGAGCATCGCTCGTCAGGGACGCAATCAATGGATGGGGAGAAGAGAGATTCTACAAGCATATTGACGAGCGCCTATCGGGTCCCGATCGAGAAAACTGCCTGCCGATCGTCGGCTCAACGATCGACATTGCAAACCTGACCATCATTCTCAGGAGCAAGATCCTATCCACCTCAGGCATCAAAGACCACCTGATCCCAACACACTGGAAGCTAAACAAGCGAGCAATCGACCAGCTACTGGCCTCGACGGACGTGTCTCAGGCCCTCGACTCGATGGCCTCGCACGAATACTACCACAAGTTCTTGGCGGGGGCGCGACAGAAGTATGAGGAATCCAAGTCGCTCGCCTTCATAGAGGTAGCGTTGAGAAAGCACCAGTTGAGGCTCAGCACAAGACTCTTCGTCAGCTTCCCCTACTCGGTAGGAATAGTACTGGCATTTCTCGTCCTCAAAGAGAACGAAGCCAAGAATCTCGCGGCCGTCCTCACCGGCGTTGGGGCCGGACTACCTGCAGACGAACTGCGCTCTCTCATCGCAGTCCAGGATTAGCCATGCCACTCCGCCTACCTTGAATTCGATCGATT
>VBBG01000028.1 GCA_005882905.1 Candidatus Bathyarchaeota archaeon
ACCTCGAACTCGCAGCTTCCAGGCTGGCACCGGCTGGACCGTATTGCAAGCCTTCCCATGATGAATCTGACGAATCGCGCTGACCAAAACCAGATTTAAATCGTCCCTACCTTGTTAGAAGATGATAGGAAGAACTCTATGGATTTAGAAATAACTTATTGCCAGCCCTGCGGTCACCAACCAACAGCAATTGAGCTAGTAAATCAACTGCTCGCATCGTACGGTATGCCTCTGAACAAGAAACTGACGATCGCTTTGAAGCCGTCGGACGGCGGAATCTTTGACGTAGCCCTAGACGGACGGCTGATCTTTTCGAGAAAACAGGAAGGTCGATTCCCGACCGTCGAAGAGATCAAGAAACAGATCGACCCCAAGCTTTCAATCCCGCTCGAAGTACCGTCAAAATAGACACAGAAGAAAGACGGTAGGGCTGCCTACCGACACACTCGGAGTGTCTCAACCCTATTTCTTCACCCCATTATGTTCTTAACGATTGCATCGGGCTGAAACGGCTCGAGGTCGTCGTATTTCTGACCGGTGCCGACCAATGCGACCGGCTTTCCCATTATGTAGGATAGTGATATCGCGCTACCCCCTTTAACATCGGCGTCCAGCTTGGCCAGGATGATCCCGTCGATCCTGACCGCTTCGGAGAAGATCTTGCCTTGCTCTACCGCATCGTTCCCTGTCAGCGCGTCGACTACGAGGATGGTGAGGTCGGGGTTTGTTACGCGGACGATCTTGCGCATCTCTTCCAGGAGGTTCTTGTTGGTCTGCATTCGTCCAGCTGTGTCTATGAGGACTGCGTTTATCGAGTGCGCTTTCGCATAGTTGACGGCATCGAAGGCAACGGCTGCAGGGTCGGCTCCGTACTGGTGTTTGATTAGGCGGACTCCGACCCGTCGAGCGTGTTCTTCGAGCTGTTCAATGGAGCCTGAGCGGTATGTGTCGCTGGCTGCGAGTATGACGCTACGTTTCTTCTTTTGTAGTATGTAGGCTAGTTTGGCTATGCTGGTCGTTTTTCCTGTCCCGTTGATTCCGACAAAGACGATTATGGCAGGTTCTCCAGCGGCTTTCTTTTTGTCGACGAAGGAGAAGATGTCGAGTGATCCAGCTCTCTCGAGCACGGATAGGAGGATTCCTTGAAGTATGACCCTTACTCTGGCGCGGGGGTCTGTGAATCGTGCGAACTGGGCATCCTTGATTTTCTCTTTTAGCTCGTTGCTGACGAACTCTGCCACGGAGACAGCGACATCGTTCTCGATGAGTGATAGTTGAAACTCGTCTAGGACGTTTTCGAGATCTTTTCCTTTCAGTTCCGTCTTGGCGATTCGGTCGTAGAAGTTTGAGAATTGTGCTCTGAGCCTGTCAAACAATCTCTACCGTTCCACCGCCCTTCTTCCTTGCGAGATCGTTGAGATGGGCCCTATAGTCCTCGGTCTGGCCATAAACCTGGTTGAGCTGTTGCGTGACGGTGGCCCTTGCCTTTTCCAGTTCACTCGATCTTAGGCGGAGGTCCTTCATCGAGTCTTCGATCGGCTTCTCGATGCAGACCCCTGCTCCCACTCCTATGATGACCTTCTCAGCATCTGCAAGCCTCGCTTTGACGAAGCTGCCTGAGCCGATTGGTACGAGTGTTTCTGTCTCGCCCGGTTTTCCTTTCGTCCCTTCTAGAGTTGACAATGCTGTCAAGGTCTCCGATAGTGCTGCTGTGACAATGTCAAGCCGGGACTGGAGTACTCGTGCTGAGCTTTCCAAGAAACGTATGTCCATGAGGCTCTGGCGCATTTGATCGTCAAGGTCGCTTGGGCGAGTCGCTGGCCTCTTCTTAGCGACGGCCACTATGCCTGTTCTCCGGTCTCTGGGATTTCTTCAACTGTCTTGATTATTATCTCGAACTTCCGGGCTTTATGACGGCTTCCCATGTCCGCGTAGAGGCCTTGCAACGCGTCCTCTTTCTTGAGGGCCCTGATCTCCTTCTTGAAGTGGAGATTCTCTCCCCTCTTCCGAAGATCGCCAGTGATTCTGAACTTCTTGACCTCGCTCATTGCACATCTCTCTACGGGAGACGCGAGAATAATGCTGAGCCGTACTTAACCTAATCCGTCTGGAATACTGTGCTAACGGCCAGCAGCTCTGAGCCCAGCGTGTGGGAGCCGACGACCGCCCCTCTTGAGTTTACTACGATTCCAGATTTTGGATACGGAACACCTGAATTCACTGTTCCGACCGAGACTGGCACCTTCAGGACTTCCTGAATATGCTGTTTCTCTTTCTCATCAATGATAGGATTTGCAAGGACTCCTTTGTTGGATGCGACAGCTAGGGAGCCTACTTGTGGGAGCCCGCCGATTGTTGCTGTCTGAACTGGCACTTTGAGGGCTTTTTCGATTGCCGACACTGTCTTGGGTTTGAGACGTGGGTCTATTACTGCGCCGTAGTCGTTGCAAAGGATCAGGTTTCCGAGAGCTGTTCGTTTCTCTTGGATTACTGCGATGCGTGCGCCTGTTGAGCGGAGCTTGGAGATTTCTTCCACAGTCGCTACGTATGGTAGGAGTAGTGAGTTCGAGTTTCCGGTGACGTAGATACCTACTAGCCTCGAATCAGCGATCCCGATCGAGCAGATGTCGGTTTCAAGGGCTTCGCTGTAGCTGCTCAGCTTTTTTGGGGAGATGCCTGCTGGCAGTACTGCTATTTTCTCGTTTGCGAAGCTGAATATTCCTACGTTCGGATCCCCGAAAACGTCAGACAGTACTACGGGCACGACTCATTTTCCCTCACCTGGAAAGACGATGACCTTGCCTTCCTTGTCCTTGACAACTCGAATCCGGATTCTACGTGGAGGTTTGCTTATTCCCCGCTGCCAGAGCATGCTGTTCGTCTCTTCGCTGATGGAGACTTCATTTGTCTTCATTCGCTGAGATACGAACTCTCGGAGGAACCTGATCGCTCTGGGGGTCCGCTTCTCGCGAGGAGCATTCCATATTCGGCGAAGGTTAAGATCATAGAATTTCTCTTCAACGATTTCCAGCTCCTCTTCTTCTGCTTCCTCTGCCTCTGCTGGAGCTTCAGGAGCTTCTTCGGCCTTGACTTCTTCCTCTTTCTCCTCAGGGATTTCTTCCGGCTTCTCTTCGATCTCAGGCTTGACCGGCCTAATTTGTTCAGGTTCTTCCAGAACGGGATCGTCCTTCTCTTCGAGAGGTTCCGGCGCTTTCGCCTTCGCCTTGGCCTTCGCCTTGGTAGTAGCTTTCGCCTTCTTCGGTTTCTTCGGTTTCTTTTCTTTCCCTCCGTTCTCGCTACGACCCATGAGGGGACAGGCTGGGCCTGTTTTAGGGCGTGTGATAGGTGCTTCTTCTTCCCTGATGGTTTATGCCGTGCCATCGTTACGCTCTCCTGATCTTGATCTCTCTCTTCTGGCCCTCAAGCTGCATGAGGGTCTTCTTCAACTGCTCGTCGCTGACTTGTCCGCGTAGTCTTCCGGACTGGGCTAGTTGTATAAGCTGCATCTCCAGTTCTTCTGCGAACTCAGGCTTTACCATTCGGATGTTGGTGAGGCGTTGTCTGGCTTCTGGTGTAAGGATCCTGCGGATTATTGCCTGCTTCTGTCGCTCAACCTGTTGCTGCGCCTGTGTTCGACGCTGATCATCGACTGCGGCTCTCTGCATCTCGGCGAGTCTGCGGCGGCGCAGGGCTTCAAGTTCTTCGTCAGAATAGTCTTCCTCGGCCATCAGCTCGCGGCCTCTCTGGGCCTAGCCTTCAACTCTTTCGCGACCTCAGCAGCGGTCTTATTCAAGAGGGTGAGGCCCTGTCTGGTCAGTTTCCGTCCCTTCTTGCCCTCAATCGCGACTAGGTCGGCTTTCTGAAGCTGCTGTAGCGGCTCCCTGATTGCGGACCCCCCTGCAGGCGCTTGGTGTTCGGGCGAGTTTCCTCGACCCACGTTGCCACCGTACTGGACGCGAAGGCGGGAGACGCCTACCGGTCCGTGAACGTAGAGTTTGCGTAGAAGAGAAGCGCATCTCATGTACCACCAGTCCGGGTCCTGTGGAGGTCTCTCCTTGTGGGCTCCTGTTTTGGCAAATTCCGACCAGGTGGGGGGTGAGATTTCTGAGACGTTCTCTTTCAGATGCTTGGCTAGCTTGTCTATCAGGTCGTTTGCTGGGACTTCAAAGGCTGTGGGCAATGGATAGCGTCCTCATTCCTTGCTGGAATTTTTCTTCGGGAAAGGCAAGGTCTGAGCGATATAAGGCTTCATCGGGCGAAGAACCTTCTTGGGGCTGATTCTGCTGTTGACCGGGTATCTTCTTACGCTTCCACAGGACAGACAGGTAATAACGATCCCAGTGTTGTGAGCGTGCAGCCTGACTCTCGCATTATGGCCAGGGACCAGTGCTATCCCACAACCCTTGCAGAGGTACCGTTTCACTTCGCTCGGGATCCTTGTCTTTGTCCTCTTTGAAATCCTGCGGGCTAGGTCCACGTAGCGTCTTGAAAGATTCTCGTTCTTCCACGCCATCTCCTTTGCTTGGCCTATGAGAATCTCGATCCTCTCCCGTGCTACGGATGCGACTGCCTCTCGGGTCTTGCCATAGTTTCGTCGTGACGTAGGACGTCCCATGAAGCTCATAACCTGAAGCGGGAATGAGTCGATTGCGTGTGAATCATTGACTCTGACTCTGATTCTTGCCGAGTCGTCCATAGAGCTTGTCCCTAATGAAATCGCGGGCCACCCGGCCATCCTCAGCTGGGCACGGAGGAAGAAGAAGGACCCTCATCGACTGATCCTGGACCAGAGTTATCATCATTCTGCAATTCTACGGCTGGGAGGTTCGGGAGTTGGCAGGGGAAGGCCGGATATTGCCCACTTTTCGCTACTGGTCGCTTTGGGTTCGCCTCTAACGCTGAACATCAACTCCGATGTCTTGTCCACACGAGAGATGATCATGTCATCACCGTCAACCCGAGTGCTAGGCTTCCAAGGAACACTGACAGATTCACTTCCTTACTTGAGCAACTTTACGAAGAGTCTAGGATACCACCAAGAGGCCTTTCCTTAATGTCCCTGAAGCAAGAAACTCTGCCGAAGCTCCTGAATGAAATCTCCTCGGACAACGTGGTGGCTCTCACGACCCAGGGATCGCCCAAGGCAATGGAGATGGTTGCAGATGAGCTGAAGAAGGCCCAGCGGCCGGTGCTTCTGGTGGGCAGCTTTCCAGTTGGGCATTTTTCGAGTCAAACGGTAGACGCATCATCAGCGACTTATCGGATCGATCGTAGGAGGTTGGACGCTTGGACGGTTGTAGGAAGATCGATCTATGATTATGAGAGAGCGATCGGGTTGGAGAGGTTTTAGGAAACTAGCCCTTATGTAGACGGTTGACCACCTTTCACATGTCCAACGCGATGTCCTCTGAGATCGATCTTCTGCGCCAAAGGAAAGCTCTAGAGCTGAGGAAGAAGATGCTACTCTCGCAAGAAAAGTCCCAGCCAGCGCAACCTGCGCTAGCTAAGCTTAGTTCTCGGGAGACTGTTCGTAGGATTCTCGAAGGTAGAGGCGTTGAGGTCTTGGAGACTGCGAGGAGATACTATCCTAAAGAGGTAGGCCAGATTGAAGATACTCTGGCCGGTCTCCTCGAGTCTGGAAGATTGAAGGGGCCGGTCTCCGGTGAGGAGCTCTACTCGTTCTTGAGACGGATCGGCCTGGTCTTCAGCATGGACGTGAAGATCAGGGTCAAGGAACATGGAGAGCTGAAGACGCTAGAGGAGAAATTCCGAGATTCACACTGAACTGCGAGAGCTAGTGATTGGCTTATGTTGAGTAGGACCCAGAGCAGACTATAGCGGTCTTGGCCGGTTCGGTTTTTACGGATTCTTGATGGAGACTCCACGTGTACTTGTAGTACTCTCTAAATTGCTCTGGGGGCACGGAAACTATTTTTTCGATGGGGCTATGATAAGCTCGACTCGTCCTTGGACGCAATGGAGAATGCCTTCAACGTCCTACTGAAGTGCACGCCCGAGGAGAAAAAACATTTTGTCGAGCGAGCAATGCAAGAGGCTCAAAACTCCAACTTTCCCACCGCACTAGAAATCGTCACCAACGGGCTAGATGCGCACCCTGCGTCAGAGGGTCTCCTCTTCCTAAAAGCATACTTTGGCTACAAGGTAGCCGATACCATGAGTAACGAACTCAGCTCGTATCCAAGGATTATCGAGCCAATCGGTAATGGCGGGCTAATGATCGATGGCGCGATGACTGCTCAGATGCTCAACAGGTTCCAAGACATCGTGAACACTCTCTCAGAGGCAGAAGAGGCGATCAACGAACTATTACAGGTGAATCCCAAGAGCAAAGAGGTTGCAGAGTTCAAGGGCTACATCGACCAGAAGAGACAACACCTGGACCAAGAATCTGAGAGCATACGGGCAACATTCAATAAGAGTCCCCAGCTAGCTGGAAACTTCTGCATGGGTTGCCAGAGAACCATATCCTACGACACACAGAAGGTCGTGTTTCGCCGATCTGCCGATTCTCGGTTGGAGGCCTGGCATCTTGGCTGCTTCCAATCAACGGCCAAGAACTAGAGCACTTTAGTTACTACTGCAGAAATCGGTCCATCCTCCTGTTCAACAGCCAGTCTAGCTCCCTCTTTGGCAAAATCTCTGTTGGCATAAGCGAGACAGGCAACCTTTCCCAGCCCTGGAGAGAAAGCCGCGCTTGTGATGAACCCCGCCTCAACATCGTTGCTCTTCAGCTTTGACCGCGCCGACGGAGGGTCTCTGGCTTCAATCTCCAACCTGACGAGCTGCTTGTTCACTCTACCTATGTGAGTAGCCCTCGCGACAACCTCCTGACCCATATAGCAGCCTTTGGTGAAGCTGATAGCATCTCTGAATCCTGCTTCCAGCACAATCGTATTGTCGTCAATGTCAATACCATACCTTGGATATCCTGCTTCGAGTCGAAGCATCTCCATCGCCTTGCTACCAATCGGCCGGACGCCCATGTCTCCAGTCTTCAACAGAAAGCCATTCCAAACTGCCTCGGCCTCTTCGTTCGGCAAGATAATGTCGTAGCCGCCCTGTCCACTTCGGTCTCTGCTAACAATCGTGCTTGGTCCGAGAATCTTGTGGCCTAATGGTTTGAGACCTTCCAATTCTACTCCTAACGCTTCTCCGATCGCCTGACCGGAACTTGGTCCCTGAATTGTTATCTGGACGAGGTCCCGAGTGGCGTCTCTAATCTGAACATCCTCTGTGATTACGAAACGGTCGAGAGCGTCTTTCACCTTGGATGCTGGGGAATCCCCAGTGTCCACGAGTATGCCGTCTGGCTGCCCGTAGAGATACAGGTCGGCTAGAATCCGGGCCTTGGGATTCAGCAGGGCTGAATGTTGCCCTCCATCTTCTCGAAGGTCTGCCACATCGCTGGTTAGGAGACCGTTCAGGAATGAGACGCGATCTTTCCCGGTGATTCTTAGACGGCCAGCGTTCGATATGTCTGCGATGCCAGCGGCTTTCTTGACCGCCCAGTACTCTTCGATGGGATCCGAATAGCTCAGGGGGGTTTTGCTGGCGTCCAGCTGAGCCCCGAGCCTTTCGTGATGAAGAATCAGCGGATTGGACACGACTACTAGATCAGATTCCACATGGTGATATATGGTTGTGCCCAGATTACCTTTTTCAACGGTAAACGGTGCCGGATCAGGACGATCTAGCATGGAATTTGGGCTGAAGGGTAGGATTGCGCTGGTACCCGCGGCGAGCAAAGGAATAGGCTTCGGCGTCGCAAAGGTCCTCGCCTCAGAGGGCTGCAAGGTCGTAATCTCGTCGAGGAATCAGGATTCCATCCGAAAGGCGACGGAGCAGATCGTAAGAGAAACTGGAAATCGTGAGGCCTATGGCTTTAAAGCGGACCTCACCTCCAGAGAAGATGTAGATCAACTTCTCGTTTCGGCCCGACAAAAGATCGGAAGCATCGACATACTCGCATACAATACGGGACCCCCAAAACCCGGAACGCTTACCGAGTTGACCGAGTCGGACTGGGACTACGGGATCAAACTGCTCCTGATGAGCGCTACAAGACTGGCAAAAGGAATCGTCCCAGAAATGGTCAAGAAACAGTGGGGTCGATTGATATTCATAACCTCAACCACCCTGAGACAACCAATCACGAATCTGTTGCTGTCGAACACCGTGAGGCTCAGTTTGGCTGGACTGTCAAAATCCCTGGCAACGGAGTTCGGGCCAAAGGGAATAACATCCAATGGAATAATGCAGGGGCATATTCTGACTGACAGGCAGAGACAGATCGCAGAGGACGTCTCCAGACGGACGGGAAAGAGTGTCGAAGATGCGATGAAGCAAGCTCTCCTTGACGTACCGGCCGGCAGATACGGAACTGTCGATGAGATCGGCTACCTAGTAGCATTCTTGGCCAGCGACAGAGCGAGCTACATCAACGGGGCAATGATCCCAATCGATGGCGGAATGATAAAATCGGTATTCTAATCGGTCGGATAGTTGAAGCTTCGAGGATAAGTCAAGACCGAATGTACAGGGGCACTCTGCGTTTTCGCCCCAACGCATTTTCGCTGAGCGTGATTCGGGGGCTCCACGGGACAAGATTATTCTAAACCATCACTGGACATATTCGTGAAGAAGATTGCAAGAAGGTTGGACCTTCCCTATCCCATCGAAAAGGTCTGGGACACAGCTTTATCGGTCCTCGACCACGCAGGCTGGGAGATCACTCATCAGAACAAGGCATCAGATCCACGTGACCATGGACATGATTACTTGGACAGAAACATTCTACTTGAATCTGATCAAGACTGGCGACAATTCGACAAGAGTCGTCCTGGGCAGAATCGGCCTGGCTCAGCCCGCTGACTGGGGAATTGCTAAACAGCACATCGAGCAGTTCCTACTCAAATTGGAATCCACCCTCCAAAATGTGAATCAGAGCGTTGACGAACGAAACTAGTCAATGAAAGATCAACATAGAGAGCCCGATATTTCGGATAGAACGTCGACAACTCAAATCAGGTCGCAAGTCTGTGGTGCGGCCGCCGGACACCGCACAATAAGTGCAAATCGCACGCAGAGCGAGTCATAGTTATAGGGTCTTTCCGGTTCTAGCATAAAGATGGTCTCGAGCCCCATTCTCTGGTCAGGCCGGTACGGTTGCGAGAAGAACCAGAAGTTTTCCTGGACTCTGAGAATCCCGTATCCAGGCGTCTCCCCTCCCGATACCAGGTTAATTATCCTCCTGATTCCTGAGGGGTGCTCTTTAAAGTGTCAAGCCCTTTCACATACGCTTCACCGCTGGT
This sequence comes from Candidatus Bathyarchaeota archaeon, assembly GCA_005882905.1. Classification (GTDB taxonomy): domain Archaea; phylum Thermoproteota; class Bathyarchaeia; order 40CM-2-53-6; family 40CM-2-53-6; genus 40CM-2-53-6. Next base: position 9,333 of record VBBG01000028.1, read on the forward strand.
CGGCAGTAGGAGAGTTGCGAGTATCTGATCAGGGTTGTCTTGCCTGCACCGCTGGGGCCGAGGAGGCCGAAAACTTCTCCCTCCTCAATCTGAAGGTCAACACTCTCCAGTGCGACAACGTCTCCGGCCCCGGACTCCTTTGAAGAGTCGTCTCAGTTGCTTGGTTTCGATGGAGAGGTCTCGCTCCATGTTAGGGTGGCTAACGAGACCGTCTCAAATAAGAGTTGTTTGAAGAAATCACAAAGAATAACCCAACAATAACCGCTTCAGTAGTCACCGTTGGCTTGTCCGGAGAGGAATCTGCGCCAACCCAGCTCTTAACGATTAAATAACGAGTAAGCCATCTAGGCTCGTCTTGATAACAGCTCAGGATGCTAGTTTTGTCTCACCTGGTGAAGGAAAGAAGTGTAACGTTTTCGCGGATACGATCACGATTAAGGTACCGAGTGAAATGACCGGGGGCGCGTATTCAATATCCGAGGATGTCACCCCCGCGGGACAGGGCGCACCACCGCACATACATCGTCGCGAACTAGAGACATTCATTGTCCTGGAGGGAGAGTACGAATTCCAATGCGGCGACCGTAAGTTCAAAGCAACCAAAGGGGCGATTGTCGTTCTACCAAGAGAGGTACCGCACGCTTTCAAGAATACCGGGAATACCATAGGCAAGACTCTCGTCGTTCTGGTACCAGGTGGAATGGAGAAGGTGTTCGAGGATATCAGCGCGATGCCGCCGGGACCACCGGACATAGGAAAGGTCAACGCGATCACGACGAAATATGGAGTCGAGTTCCTCCCAATCGGCTAGCTTGATAGCCCGTCTCTTTCGGGAGATTAGGTCATCGGCACATCCTCAGGCAGCTGCTGACGTTGCGTTCGTTCGCTTCGGTCAAAACTCAAATTTCGAGCCCTTTCCCATAGGTAATCTCATCCCTTGATGAGAGAGTCCTACCTCGTAGTGGGAATATGCCCTAGACATGCATTAGACTACAAATCTCGACCACGGTTCTTCTGAGGTGTCGACCGGCCAATCTGTATCGGACGTGTGGAAGGATAGTCCGTGAGGTGGGATTCGCGCACCAGTTTACCGCTACATACAAGCTGCCCTACTCTTGGCCCGTAGTCGAGCCAAGCAGGATCCTTCCCGGCTCGCAGCGCCAGACCCAAAGTCCAGGTGATGCGGTGCGCTAACAGCGCACCACCCTTTAGGTTCAAATCGCTACCCGATTTCCAAAAATCTTGTTCGTCCCTGACGAGGTTTGGCCATGTTTGGTGCGGCCGCCGGGATTTGAATTCCCGAGCCGCTTCGAAACGGCTTCCCGGGTCGTCAGCGTTCTGCTGAACGCTGCGTTGGCAGGCTGATATCATAGACCAGGCTAGACCACGGCCGCACAAACAAACGCGACAGAAATGCTCATTTAAAAACTGGCCACGAAGGGTCCCGCTTCTATTCTAACTGTTCCAGTTAGCTAGATTTGTTTCTGAAGCTATATCCGCTTAAATACAGACGCCAGAAAAACCGGTTCTATCCTGTGCATTTGATTTGAGCATAGCCCTTGAAAATGTCAAGCGAGACCTGAGATCTCGTTTGGAGAGTGACAAGCATATGTCCGCAGGATGGATAGTTGTTCCACTTCTTCAGATACTCTCGGTGGTGATAGTTGTCGTTATCATAATAGCTGTCCTGATTAGCGTGATTCTCACGGCCTCTTCTGGGGCTAGCGTACTCTTCGACCTCCGGGCCTTGGCGGGGATACTGATAGAATTTGCAGTAGCTGAGTTCATCCTAAACATATTCTTCTCTTTCATGCTCTACAGACTCATGAAGCGTCGCAATACGCACTTCATTCGACAACTGTTCCTTTACGAGGACCTCGAAACAACCGCTAAGGAAATAGCTGCTAAGAAAGGTATCGACGCGTCAATACCACTGAATAATCTAGACAGAATCAGAAGAGACGCACAAGCAGACGAAAGGTCGAGGGATCCCGTTCTATGGTCTGCAATCTTAGTGTTCGCGGCAGGTGCATCGGTCCCATCTTTCATCACGCCTTCTGGATTCTCGGGTTTGGCGCTTGTACCTCTCTTCGCGCAATACTACGTGTATTATTTCCTGATGAAGGAATGGTTCAGACACGAGAGGCGCGAAGACATTTTCATGGATGAGCTTTCGAGGCTACTGTCTACAGTTGGGATCCATGTAACGCCGCCGCCTCGATTCGCTCCGATTCCTGATCGAAGCTTTGCCGTGTACCTTGTGCTCACCATCGTTACCCTCGGGTTCTTCGGCATCTATTGGGTCTATGTGCTACTGTCCGACCCCAATAACCACTTTCGCTATCAAGCAATGGTTGAGGACATCATTGTTGCCCAGCTGTCCGGACAGACCCTCTGACTTCGCGGCCCAACACTCCATTAACATGACGGCGCTCTTTCCCTTCAGGCTTTATCGAAGCGGATATAACTCCCGTCATCGCACGACAGTTCGAATGGAGATTCTTGTAGGAGTATAGTAAATAATGCCAGACTTTTACATCGATGGTCAGAGCCTTGGAAACCAGCAGAGGGGACAACCTCGGCGTGCAAAGATTGCCGTGGCTTTCAAGGAGAAGCCCACAGCGGGGTTCGAGCTACACTGGGAAGAGATTGGTGATAGGACGAATAATGAGGCAGAGTATTACGCGCTGATTAAGGCTCTCAACATGATTCAGGAGAAGTGGCCAGAGCTCGGTGCCGCTGCGACACGGAAAGGAGTCGAGCCGGTCAAGATCTACTCAGACTCTCTCCTCATCGTCAACCAAGTGAAAGGGGTCTACGAGGTGACTGATGCGAGGCTCCGACAGCTCTGCGATACCACTAGGAGCTTGATGAAGAAGCTGGGGTCTGTGAAGCTGGAATGGGTTTCGCGGGAGGGGAATTATGCGGGACAGTGGCTTGAAGAGCGGTGGAAGGGCGGAAAGCTAGAAGTCGTGAAGGACGGGCAGCCCGGCGAGGTTGTCGCAAAAGTCTGAACCCCGGATTCCTGCATCCGGATACTAAATACCCATATTCGCAACGCGCGATCCGCTTGATCGTCGTGCGTCAGTATGGGCAATGTTCCCCAAGATGTTATCCGTATTCTTGGTCCTGGAGAACAGGTTCAGCTGTTCATTGAGCAGAAGATCTACCATCCAAGGATAAACGTCGACTCAGTGGTCCTGACCAACCAGCGAATCATCCTCAGGCACCCGCACGATCTGCGTCTAAAGAGGGACTTTACCGACTTCTCCTACACCGACGTAGCCAATGCGATCCTCGACAAGGGCCTGCTCAGGTCGACTGTCAAATGCGAACTCAGATTCGGGGGAGACCCATTGAACCTGGCTGATCTGCCCAACTCAGACGCCGAGAAAGCTTACGGGATAATCAGGTCCAACATTTCGCGTTACCAGACACCCTTCGCGACAGGATACGCCGCGATGGCGCCGGTAGGCCAGATGCCACAGCCGATGGCTGCGGCCGCAATGGGCGTCAGATGCCCAAAGTGCGGCCAGATCGGTAGCCAAGGGGCGAAATTCTGCGGCGCCTGCGGCGCGACTCTCCAAAAGTAACATCGCCGAAAGCTCGGCTAAATCAACAGTAACTCTTGGCCAGCATAGGCCCTGTCCCGAACCTTAAAGACTACGCGAGATTACAGCCTTCAGAACATCGTTATGGGCCAAGAGATTGGCTGGACGCCTGGAAATCTATGGACGCCTGATGTCAGAATTGCCAATCCACCACCAGCCCTTTTAGCGAAGTATACGGGAAAGGAGAAGTCGTTCTTCTACGACTATGCCGGTTTCGTCGTAAAGGTAATCCAAGACTCGATGGTTGCCGATAAACTCCGTGGTATTCTTGAGATCGAAGCAGTTCAGATAGAAAAGCCCGTTGACGTCCGCGTGATGGTCTTCCCGGCCCGTCCATTGAGAGGGCGGGCGAATAGGATGCTTCATGGAAGCTACAATCACTCCGCATCTCAGATCAGTCTCTACCCGATCAGGCTTCCCCGAGACTGGATACGCCACGACGGGAGTGACATGTTCAAGCTCTCCTACCAGACTCTGACCGAACGAAAGAAGAGACTCCTCCACGAGATCTCGAAGACCGCGATAGCGACGCTGCTCCATGAGCTGCTTCACGTCAAGTTTGAACGGAGAGGATTAGCGTCATATGTTGAAGAGCCTCTTGTCCGGAAATTGGAGAGTCAGTACATGCAAGGCTGGGAGACGACCCTCTTAGCGGCTTTGCAACGAGCATCAGGCTGACGGTTCCAGGTTTTGGGGCCTTTCTCCGACCATACCTAGGAATGACTTGCTGGCCTTCTGTCCTTGGCAAATCCGTCGAATCCCGACAAGGACGAATGTGGCACTGCCATGGCGACCGTCTTAGGAACCAAGGTGTAGGGCCAGCTGTCCGAGATCCCCGATCTCCGTAACACCCAACTCGGAGTACTTGTGCAACGGGACCTCGTTTTTCCGATTGACCCATACAGCTCTGATGCCTATTGTCAGGGCCGGCTCGATATCATGGTACTGGCTCGATGCGACATGGACCCAGGGTCTGTCCTTGATTATCCTGCGCGCTTCTTCAAAATGGCCATATGCAGGCTTGTAGGATTTCACGTTCTCGGCTGTGACTATGATATCGAATCTTCTTGTGAAATGCTTGAGGGTACCGGTCAGGAGGTCATTATCCACGTTTGATAGAATCCCAAGCGTATGTCTCCTTGCAAGCCTCTCCAGAGAAGAATTCGTATCGGGGAATGGTGTCCAATGGGGCAGTTCGTCTGCAAGGAACGAAGCTTCGGCCTTCGATAGGTTCCATCCGATTTTTCGGGCGACGGCGAGGGCTGTCTTCGAGAGAACATCCCGATACAACAGGTGGGGTGTCTCTTTCTCGATTCTGCGCTCTTCCATTTCGTATAGTTTGAAGGCGCGGGCTTCCAGGTCTGGTTCTGCTCGGGTCTCTGTCATGGCCTTCCGGAAGGCTCGCCGTATCCCTGTCTCCCAGTCAATCAGAGTACCATAGCAGTCGAACGTAATGACATCGAACTGGTCTAGCATCTAGTCTGCTGACCTTGATACCTGGTTCATGTTCCTAATCAACCGTCTTAGCCGTAACCGATATCTTCTCTGATTGCCGTGGCTGGGAAAAGGCAGGGGCTCAGTGTTCAGGACCCTATCACCGAGACCGGCCGTTTCTAGCGCGTGGCGCACGGGTCCGTAGACCGTCTGCTTTACTATCACTATGGAGCCGGGATCTAGCTCCTTCGCTCTCCTGGCGAGACCGGGCGCTTCTCGAGCAATAGAGATCCTTCTCGCTTTCGGAGATAGTCTATCGACCGGACGATCGCAAGTGTCGATGAGGAAGAAGCCTCTAGAACGAAATTCTTCCAACAAACCTGTCTTGTCCAGACCCTTCCTCAATGGATGGCCAAGAGGCCACAGCGACAATGCCTTCATCGTCTCTCTGAACAGGTGATCTTTCCCGATTGTCTTACTGAAATAGAAAAACCCGCCTGAAGAGGGAGGCGACTCGGCTACAAACAACACGCGAATTGTACGTGGCTTGTACAGGGCCCTTGCTTGAGCGTAGTCTTCTCTCTTTGACTGAATGGTGCCGAGGGCAGGATTTGAACCTGCGAATGGGCCGGTCAGATCTGACCGCCAACCCGGTTTCTGACACGTGAATCTTCAGCCGGGCGCTCTCCCAAGCCTCCGTTCTGGATCAGGCTGAGCTACCTCGGCACACCTCGGCCCTTTGACCCCCGGTCAGAGGAGAATTAAGCTTTGAAGTGCCTCGATAGACTGTGTAGAGAAGGTTACGACGAGGCTAGGCAATTATCCAGTAAGACTAATCCATATCCAGAGCAACGTCTGTCGCCATCATAAGTAATCGAGCTATGTGTTCAGCCGTTGGCCCAACAATCAACTGACCCGATGACCCGAACTGGACCAGGTCTGTTTGCCAAGCTGGGTACTCTCTCAATCCTGTACCTGTCCGTCTTTCTTACCAGGATCGGCTTCGGGACCATCCTGATTATTTTTCCTCTTTATGTCGCGACCCCTTCATCGTCTCTCGCCGCAATAATCATCGCACTCTATCCTGCCCTCGAGGGATTCAGCGCTCTTCCAGTTGGAGCAGTAGTTGACCTTAGAGGAAGGAGAAGAGTTTTCGTGACAGGAATGGCCCTAATTTCTGTTCTGACCTTCCTCATAGGACTATCGAATAACCTTGTTCTTGTGGGAGGCGCTCATGCCCTAGAAGGTCTGGCTGCTGCAATGGTGACCATCGCATCACTTACGATGATCACTGACCTCACGGTAGAGCAGAACAGGGGAGCAGGGATGGGCGCGTTCGACCTTGCGAATCTGGCAGGCTACGGGGTCGGAATCATGCTGGGGACATTGTTCTCCAAAATATTCTCGTCCAATTTGGGGGATAGCTTTCTTGTGGTTTCTGCGATAATGGGTGCCTCTTCCATCTTCGTATATTTCGTACTTCGGGAGCCTGGTCACGCTTCTCAAGGTCGACGAAGCCTGAGACAAATGTATGATAGTTTGACATCCGACGTGGTCGGCATTCTGCCGATCTGGTTCTCTCTCACGATTATCCTCGGGTTCTACCTGTTCCTGCCAAGGCTTGTCGCGGCCCGAACTGGGGTTAGTGATCTCTCACAATCAGCGGGACTCTTGCTGCTCGCCTTACTAGTATTCGGGGCTGGAGCCTTGATGTTCGGCAGACTCTCGGACAAGATTGGAAGGACAAAGACCGTTATGATCGGAGCAGCAGGAGAGCTTGGATTCCTCATAATACTGCCCAACCTATTCGAGCGGCTCATTGTAATTCCCCAGGGAACACCCTTGATTGAGTCTTACCAGATGGTGGGACCTATCATCATCGTCGGTGGATTCCTCTTCTTTCTTGGCTCAGCGCTCATTCCATCAATTCTGGCATACATCGGCGACAAGGCGAGTCGTGAATTCAGAGGTTCAGCCATGGGGTTGTATAGCCTAATGCTTAGCGGAGGAATCACGACAGGGACAATCCTTGCAGGGATAGCGGACGACCTTGGAGGTGTCCAAGCAGTCTTTTACTCCGCTGCAATAATTTTCTCCGGGCTCACACTCACATCCGCGTGGCTATTGTACAGCAACAGCAAGACTTCAAGATCCAAGTCTCTGGCACAGGAGCATCCAGGCAAACCAATTTAACAAGCTGACCATGGTTCGCATTTTTGTGGGCCGGTAGATCAGCCTGGTACGCAGCATCGTTTGCTGGCCGAAGATCGCCCGCTTGGCAGGTCATCACTGACCCTGTTTGCGGGAAGGCACTAACCCTGCTCCGTAGGGCCGCGGGTTCAAATCCCGCCCGGTCCACCAATTCCAAGGCAACATAACCGGTTTAGCTTATAGGAGTCTGCCTGCCCCACGGCATTGAGGAGAATTTTCGTCATTGCCCGAGAGAAAGACAAGGTCTTGGTTTGAGACGATCAACCCAGCCAACGGAAAAGTAATTCGCAGATTTCGAGCGGCGACCCGGACTGATGTCGAGAAGTCTGTTGAGAAGGCTCGCAAGGCATTCGAGAAATGGCGTGAGCTTGCCCCGGCGAAGCGGGCCGAGTTTCTGGAGAGAGCCGCGAAGATGCTCCGTTCTCAGAAGGATAAGCTTGGTCGTATTATCACGCTCGAGATGGGAAAAACGATCAAGGAGTCCGTGCCTGAGGTTACAAAATGCGCTTGGGGATTGGAGTATTTCGCAGAGAATGGCCCCCGCTTCCTGAACCCTGAAACATTGAAGACTGATGCGACCGATAGTTATGTGGCGTTCGAGCCTCTCGGAGTTATCGCGTCTATCATGCCCTGGAACTTTCCATTATGGCAGTGCGTCCGTTTCGCGGCCCCAGCTCTGATGGCGGGAAACTCGGCAGTCTTCAAGCCGTCAAGCGTCACCCCTCAATCCGGGCTTGCCCTCCAGGAAGTCTTCGACTCGACAGGCATCCCGCCCGGAACGTTCAACGTGGTGCTTGGAAGCTCTGAGGTAGCGTCCTACATGATCGAGGCCAACACGGCGGCGGTCTCGTTCACCGGTAGTGTTCCTGCCGGGCGTCATGTAGCCGAACAGGCTAGTAGACAGCTGAAAAAGTCCGTGCTTGAGCTGGGCGGTAGCGACCCGTTCATAGTCCTGGATGATGCGGATCTAGAGGCTGCATCGACCGGCGCGGTGGCTGGAAGATTCATCAACAACGGACAGAGCTGCATATGCGCTAAACGGTTCTTCGTCGTGAAGGCGGCCGCTGACGGGTTTCTGGATCGTTTCATAGCCAAGACCAGATCGCTCAAGGTTGGAGATCCGATGAGTCCCGAGACTGACATCGGACCCGTCGTGAGGGAGGATGCTCTGAAAACACTTGACAGACAGGTCCAGAGTTCTGTGAAGATGGGTGCAAAGGTCGAGCTGGGCGGGGAGAGGCTGAAGCGGCGAGGATTCTACTACGCCCCGACAATC
>VBBG01000185.1 GCA_005882905.1 Candidatus Bathyarchaeota archaeon
TGCTTTCTGGATCGAAAAATTCCGAGAACACTATCTAGACCATAGGCCCTATAGCAAGCTAGATAAGACAATCGGAAACACATCCACCGTCTTTCAAGAGTGGCTGAAGCATCCAGTTCCAGATGCCTACTGGAATGCAATGGTTCCAAGCCCGGAACAATATCGGAGGATCAACATTCCTATCCTCACGATTACAGGTCAATACGATGCAGACCAGCCTGGAGCTCTCGAATTCTACAAACAGCATATGAGGTATGGATCCGCCTCTGCAAAGAAACGGCACTATCTGATCATCGGGCCTTGGGATCACCCAGGAACACGCACTCCTAAACGGGAGGTCGGAGGCCTCACGTTTGGCGAGGCGAGTCTCGTCGACTTGAACCAGTTGCACAAGGATTGGTACGACTGGACTCTCAAGAACGGTCCAAAGCCAGCTTTTCTGAAGAAACGGGTCGCGTACTACGTCACTGGAGCAGAGGAGTGGAAATATGCGGAAAGTTTCGAGGGAATGTCTCGCAAGAAAGAAGTCCTCTACCTGTCATCGGCTTCTACAACATCGTCAGGCGCCTTCAATGCAGGCATGATGCATACTCGGAAGCCTGGCAACTCTTCTCCAGGCGAGTTCGTCTACGACCCCTTGGACGTTCGTATGTCGGAGGTTGAAAAAGACGAGGTCAAGAACTTCATCACAGACCAGAGATACTCGACCAACCTGTTCGGCGATGGCGTCGCATATCATACCCAACAGTTCGGGAAGGAATCCGAGATCACCGGCTCACCCCGACTGGTCCTCTGGATAGCCGCCGACGTGCCGGACACCGACTTCTGGGCGCGACTCTACGAGATGAAGCTCGACGGGACAAGCGTATTCCTCACGGAAGACCTCATCAGGGCTCGGTATAGAGTGTCAAGGACCATTGCCAAGCTTCTCAAACCCGGCCGGATAGAACGTTGCGAGCTCAACAACTTCTACTTCTTCTCCCGGAAGATCTCCAGGGGAAGCATACTTCGGCTTGTGATACGGAGCCCGAACTCAGTCTACTGGCAGAAGAACTACAACAGTGGAAAGCCTGTAGAAGAGGAAGCAGCAGACGATGCCAGAACGGCCCACGTCAAAATCTTTCATCATCCGGCGCATCAGAGCTTTCTCGAAGTCCCGACGCCTGAGCCAATCATCTTCGCAAAGTGACTCTCGGTTAGTGGAGTAGTCCGCCCTCCCATTGGAACTTTTCTGTTCCCGGCCCCACGTACGTCAACAGTGTCAGATGTCTGTAGTTTTTTCGGATCCAGTGTTCAATTGAGTCGAACCAGTTCTTGAACTCGACGGGCTTCGAAACAAGGTCTTGCCTATTGTCGTCAAAATAGGTCATGTCCGCTTCCAGCCTCCCGGGCAGCATGATTTTGGAGATGGTGAAGGAGCGTAGAAACTCTACGACCGGCGACTGGAAGCCGTTTATCAGATAGCGGCCTTTTTCCTCATCGAACTCGGTCACGAGTGGGAGGTTGACCGATGTGTTTTGCAGCCAGAACTTCCTAGTAGCCTCTTCTTGTGAAGCATCTGGCAGAGTATCCAACGGAACAAATGCTGCTGTGGATGAAGCCGTGGGTAGGATGACGAAACCACCATTCGACCGGAGATAGTCCAGGAATCCGTCCTCGTCCTTTCTGGACATGTAGAGGAGCAGTTGCTTTGGCAATGATAGCCATTCAGAGGGCTCGATTAAATAGAGATAGCGACGAGGTCATGCTATGGAACCGGTCCCTCGGTCCGCATGGTCTCGAGGGACCCAGATCCTACAATCGCCTACGCTAATTATCACAATAATTCTGATCGCAGTCTACATCATAGTAGGGGCGATAGTGGGGAACCTGTCTGATCCATTGCAACCTGTTTCGCCAGGCGGAGGATGGATTCTCGACCTACTCGTGCAGTGCGACAGTCCCCTACCAATTCTGCCCTGGACAGTTCTCACAGCTATTTTTCTGCACGTTAGCATTCTCCATATAGCGAGCAATCTCCTGTTCCTCCTCTTCTTCGGCTTCATACTCGAAGAGCAAGTATCCAAGTCCCAGTGGATAACGACCTTCTTCATCACCGGATTGGTGGGTAGCCTAAGTTTCGTTGCATACGACTTCACAGGTTACGTATTGACAGGTTTTCCAAATCCGAATTCTGTGCCTGACTGTGCCGTGGGAGCGTCCGGTGCGGTCTATGGAATAATGGGAACAGCAGTCGGACTGAAGATCGTGATATTGCTAATCTTCCTCCTCGGTCTGAACATATTCGCCGGCGGCGGGACCCCAGCCCATCTCGGAGGATTAGTCGCCGGGCTTGTCCTCAGAAACTATTGGTCTCTAGGAAATAGACCATTCCGAGGAATCTAGGGGTCCAAAAAATCTAGAAGGTCTGAAGTCTAGTTCCGGAAACCGGTTATTGTTTGAACAGGCCTGCGACCGGAGGTGTATTATGCAACATCTGTACACGTCGTAGGACTTGACGGTACGAAATATGGCAAAGAAGAAGAGCAAGAAAAAGAAAGGCGGCATGTAGAAACCCGGCCAGGGCATGAAAATGCCCTGTCCCCCACTTGTTTCTTTCTTTCACGAAACTCTGAAACGTAACTCGTCGCCTGATTTGTTTGTAAGATTGGTCAGACTCTTGGAAACTGGGACATCGCACCGTCGGTATCCAGTCTCCTGTCATGCTTGAATTCATGGCTAGATACATACTGTTCTCCGTGAAATGCGGCTCGTTCAAATAGAAGTCTGCAGTGTTTTTGGGAGGCAGGCCTTATGATGCAGGCTGTTTCACCGGCAGTTCAGCTGAAGCAATCCTACCGGTACGTCAAGTATACGTTCTTCAGGCTCGACGCTGAGTGGAGACGGCTGCCTGATGACCGGCGTCTCGCTTCGAAGGACGAGTTTCTAGGCGAGTTGAAGAAGTATGAACAGCTGAGTCCTCGCTCCTACTCGCTGATCGGCACCCGCGGAGACGCGGACTTCATGCTCTGGCTGATAACAGACTCCTTGGACACCATCCAGAAGCTCCATTCTGACCTGTTGAACACCGGGCTTGGGAAGTATCTCTCGACCCCGTACTCTTACCTTGCAATGCTCCGGCCATCAGAGTACTTCGGGAAGCCAAGCGATCCCGAGCCGGCAGGGTCCAAGTATCTCTTCGTCTACCCGTTCACGAAGAAGCGTGAATGGTACAGCATACCTTTCGAGGAGAGGCGTCGCATGATGAAGGACCATGTCCAGATCGGACACAAGTTCTCATCCGTCACCATTCACACCGCCTACTCCTTCGGCTTGGACGATTACGAATTTGTGCTCTCCTTCGAGACGGATCGACCGGAAGATTTTCTCAACCTCGTTTTGGAACTCAGGAGCAGCGAGGCGAGCAAGTACACGGCCATCGAGACCCCGATATTCACGTGCAAATCCGTCACTCCGGAGGAAATGCTCAATCTCCTTGGATCATAGGTCCTGAGGGGCGCATTGGTTTGACTCAGCTTGAGAACGACAGTTTTCTCAGAGCATGTTGGAGGAAGGAGGCTGAATTCACTCCTGTCTGGTTCATGCGGCAGGCGGGACGATACCTTGAGAGCTATCGAAGAGTACGCGCAAAGAATGACGTTCTGACGATCTGCAAGACTCCAGAACTAGCAGCCAAAGTGACAGTCGCTGCGGTTGACGAGCTTGGAGTTGATGCCGCAATTCTGTTTGCTGACATCATGCTACCACTAGATGCGATGGGCGTGAAATTGGATCTGGTGGATGGGACAGGCCCGGTAATAGAGAATCCCGTAGCGGCGATGGAGGATCTTGAGAAGTTGAAAGGTTTCTCTCCAAAAGACCACGTTCCATATGTGTTAGACTCGGTCGGAGCGGTGAAGCAGGCGTTGGACGAGCGAGTCCCGCTCATCGGCTTTTCTGGAGCTCCTTTCACACTTGCTTCTTACCTGATCGAGGGCAGTCCATCGAGGGATTTTGCGAAGACGAAGACGATGATGTACAGCCAGCCTGAGCTCTGGATGGCGTTGATGTCAAGGCTCTCGAGAATCGTCTCAAGCTATCTCCTCGCCCAGGTCCACGCCGGCGTCGACGCAGTACAGCTCTTCGACAGCTGGTCAGGCTGCCTCTCGCCGACTGACTATCACGAGTTTGTGCTCCCATACAATAAGGAGATCCTAGAAAGCCTCTCATCGAGCAGGGTCCCCCGGATCAACTTTGGTGTGGGGACGGCGGGAATTCTTCGAACCATGAAGGAGGCGGGTGGGGACGTGATAGGAGTTGACTGGAGAGTCCCGATCGACGAAGCGTGGCGCCAGGTTGGAGATATGGCGATTCAGGGCAACTTGGACCCTGCAACGCTCCTGGGCCACTGGCCACTCGTAGAGGCTCGTACAAAGGAGATTCTGGCAAGGATTGGAGGACGGCCCGGCCACGTGTTCAATCTGGGCCATGGGGTGCTGCCGGAGACGTCTCCAGAAAGAGCGAAAGAACTGGTCAATTTCGTCCACAAAGCAACCCAACAACGATCCTAGGAGATACTGAAAATGGCTGAACAACATGTCGCAGTTCTGCTCATGGCTTATGGTAGCCCCAATTCCCTCGAAGAGGTCGGAGAATACCTCCGCCAAGTCCGTGGTGGACGGTCGCCAACGCCCGCCGAGATTGAACGTCTCCGGGAACGATACAGAAGGGTCGGAGGCCAGACTCCGTTGCTGAGAATTACGCTGGAACAGGCAGATGCCCTACAGCACAGGTTCGACCGGGACCATGTCCCGGCTAGGGTGCACGTAGGAATGAAGCACTGGCATCCATTCATTGAGGAGACGGTCCAGAACATCATACCTGAGGGGGCATCAAGTATCGTAGGACTTGCCCTGGCCCCTCACTACTCAAAGCTGAGTATCGGAGGCTATGAGGAGGCGGTCCGTAGAGGACTCGACAAGACGAAAGCCGTCCCCTTCTCCATGATAAGAAGCTGGCACACGCAACCACACCTCATCCAGGCATTGGCGCACCGCGTCCGGACGGGGTTAGACACGACGGAGAAACCATCTGATGAGGCTCTCCTCTTTACAGCCCATAGCCTTCCAAAGAGGTTTGTCTCAGAAGACGATCCGTATTTTGCCCAGCTTAACGAGACTAGCAGGCTGGTCGCGGACCGAGCAAGAGTTGGGTTCTGGGATTTCGCGTTCCAGAGCGCAGGTCAACCAGCAGATTCCTGGCTGGGTCCACAGATCAAGGAGAAGATAGCCGAATTGTCAGGGAAAGGGTTCAGAGAAATGCTCATCTGCCCCGTCGGATTCGTCTCAGACCACTTGGAGATTCTATACGACCTCGACATAGAGGCTAAGGAATACGGTCTTTCTCTAGGAGTGAGAGTGACTCGGACACAATCGCTTAACGACGATCCAGAGTTCATCTCCGCCATTGCAGAGACGGTGAGGCCGTTCCTATCGTCTACGGTCGCCATCGCCTAAAGCGTAAGGAAACCTGCCGGAGCATCTATAATGCTTGAACTGGTCCTCTCGCACTGATTAGTCGTGCCACGGCGTTCTTCATGAGGTAGACATCGGGAACCGCCGGCTCGATTCCCATTTTCCGAAGCTGTTCGGCGGTTACGGGTCCGATCGCCCCGACAGTTACGCGCTTCAATCGACGGACTATCTCGGCACTCTCGAATTCCGTCTCGGCGATTCTGAAGAAGTTCGAGACTGAAACCGCGCTTGTAAAGAGAACAGCCGCAAACCGGCCGAGTCGCAAGCCTTCCAAGAAATCAAAGACACTCTGCGAGTCTGTGGGCATCCCTGAATCGTAAATGTTGACGGTCTCTACTGTTGCGCCTTTTGAAGTGAGAAAGTTTGCCAGCGACGCGTCGGCTGATGAGGATCGCACGAGAACCACGCGAAGATCTTTGCAATCCAAATGCGAGAACCACTCATCAACACCCGCCGAGCTGTATTCTTCTGGGACCGTGGTCTGGGTGATACCATAGCGGAGTAGGCTGTCTCTGGTTCTCGGTCCGACTGCCAAGAAACGCGTCTTCGGCGGAATTCTTGGCGGGTTCGGGTAAGAGGTGAGAACGTCGAAGAGAAGCTTCACGCCGGTTGGACTCATGAAGACAAT
>VBBG01000186.1 GCA_005882905.1 Candidatus Bathyarchaeota archaeon
AATGGCTACGTTGACTCTTTCAGAGGAGAACTCCAGCTCAACGTAGGCCGTTACGGAAAACTAGCCAAAGTGGAGTAGCTGCAAGACCGTTCAGCCCCTGCAATTCCGGGCTAATCCTTCCTCTGTATTATTTCTGAACAATAACCTCAGCGGTGGGCGTTTCAGGTACAGTACCCAATGTGTACCTTGAAAGCACCGTCTTGCGCTGCTGGTTTTCAACCTGTGCGACAACTTCGATAAATCCCTCCAGCTTCGTCCCGGCTATCTTCTTCCTTAGCAACTGGTCGACCTGGAAGATCCCGGACTCGTTGTACATACTTATCTCGACCACGACCGGTTTCTGTTTGCTCTTCCGTATTTTCACGTCTCGGATCGACATTGCTGAGAGTGCATGAATATCCTTCTTTCCCGCGATGAACGGTATCCTGGCGCGTCCTTCTTTCATGTCCAGGGCGTCAGCGACCCTGACTACTCCGGCCTCAAGAGTCAGCTGAGGAATCTCGGACTCATGAGCATAGATAGTATGGAGAGTCTCCGCAGTGATTATCGCCCGTTCTCTTTCGTCGTAGACCCCTTTCAGCAAGCCTGGCAGGAGCTGGAACGCTAATGGAACACTGAACATGTGATGGTTCTCCCTGTGCGCAACCATTCCTAGGTCGTGTAAGACCGCGCCGAGGAACACGACGACCTCTGCATCATCGTCTGTCATCCTATGGTCAGTAACAATATTCGGCTTCACTCCCGCCTCGAGCAGGTTTCGGAGTATCTTGAGGGCAATGTTCGAGACTATTGCGAAATGAACGGGCCCGTGATCCGACAGACCTAGTCTCCGCACTGCGTTGACGTTGATGCATTCCCAGAGGCTCTGGAGGTACTCGTCGCCGTTCACGCGATCCAGAATCGATTTCAGCTTGAGATTCGAATTGTACGGTAGATTGATCAGAAAATTCGCACCGTTACGCCATATCCTCTTCGAAGCCGGTTCAAAAATGTTCTCGAACTGAAGAAAACAATCGAAAAATACAGCTAGAAGTAGCCAGGGTCCACGGAATCGTGAAAATACAATGGCGACCAGTCAAGATGTCGATTACAGTGTTCGAGACCACACCGCATGGCTTACGATGAACAGGCCCGGCGTCCTCAACGCTCTGTCAAAGGGAATGTTCAGGGGCCTCGAACTAGCCCTGGCAAGCGCGTCTAGCGACCCGGCCGTTCACAGTATCGTCATCAGAGGTGAAGGGCGAGCATTCTCGGCCGGGCTCGATGTTAAGGAGGTAAGTGGATTCGCTACGCAGAAGGAGGCCAGAGACTTCGTATACCGCTTGGTCAAGCCTTTCTGGGAGCGATTCTTCGAGTGCGAAAAGCCCATCCTCTCACTAGTGGACGGACCCGCCTACGGTGCGGGGGCGGAGATAGCTCTCGCCTCCGACATCGTAATAGCGTCGACCCGATCGACGTTTGCATTCTCCGGGGGGAGGGTGGGAGCTCTCTGCTGTATCTCTGCGGGACTCGGCCAGTTCTCGATGATCGGCAGAAAAGTCGTCGAAATGAATCTGACAGGAGCAGCCCTAAGCGCGGAGGAGGCTCGATTGTTCGGCCTCGTAAACTATGTTGAAGAGCCTGGAGGGATAGAGAATCGGGTTGCCAAGATCTTGGACGAAATGCGCCACGTTTCACCCACATCCAACGCGAGCTTCAAACGAATACATGGAAGCCTGATCACCGCCCGCATCCTGAATGTGGCATACAAGGAACTGCTTCGTACGATTACAAGCCCTGACTTCAGGACGGGCGCTACAGCATTCGCACGAAAGGAACCTCCCGAATACTACAAGTAGGATTGCGGACTAGATCCTGTTCACGCCCGAGCTAACTGCCAGTGAAAGAGTCCTTATATCGTGTTGTCAGCAGTATGACTGAAGTGGGCTGCAGAAATCTCGCGCTGAAAACGAATCATTTCTGCATCCTGCAATTGAACAATCAGAGGTGTTGAGAAACTGAGAGGGAGAAATTGGAAAGGGAGAAACGTCCGATCGGAGATGAAAGTATTGCAGTGCCCCAGATGTCATGAGAACATTCGTTTGGACAAATATTCGGCACACATCGCGACGTGCCCGCAACCCGCCGTAGCCACGAGCACGCCTGCGTAGGTTGTCAATCCACTAGGTGAAACACAATTCGATCTCGGCCACGCATCGTGGCGGGGAGTCGATCCACTTAATCTAGGATTAGTTTTGATAATCTCGCCAAGTCAGAAGTGGACCTTTCCTTAGAGATCGAATCATCTGTTTAAGAATCGCCCCCGTTACGGCGCCCGTCTGCGTCTTCAAATTCGAAATCAGCCCAGATCGCGATTCCAAACATCCGATTTGACCTCGCAACATTTTCGCGTTGACCTCTACGCTTGAATCACGATCTGCAAAATGTCTGACTGGCCGATTCTGCGCGACAAGCGGGAATCTAAGCCCAGACTGGGTTCGTCTGCGGGGGGCCCTCTCCAGAAAATGGAGAACGTAGTTGTTCCTCACGACACAAATCCCGCGAGTACAGAAGACCCGAGAAAATTCCTCCCCTACACTATCTATCTTTTTCTGCTAACTTTTTCTTTTCTGTTATCTATTTCTCGGCCCGTAAGGGCCACAGGCTCTCAAGGCCTGCGCCTCTAGACCCACACTCGCGGCTAATCCACTCGGCCCACGGGACGCAACTATCGATTGCGTGATCCCGGCACGGAAGACCGCATTCGGGTCAAAGAAAATTCTCCGCCAGAACTCACCTAATAAACGGTTCCCGCGCACAAGCCCACAGGCTGGTCTGAATACGCCAGGGAGAACAATAGAAGGTTACAGATTTCTGGAGCATACGAGCGACGCGCACATCGAGGCTTGGGGACCAACTCTCGAAGGAGCCTTCGCCCACGCCGCAGAAGGCTTCTACGAAACAATGTTGAACGTTCGATCTGTCGAACCGCAGACCATAGACCGCCTTCGCGTGGAAGGCCACGACGAGAAGGAACTACTCTACGACTGGCTGGAAGCCTTGTTGCTCAAGTTCGACATCGACCGAATGGTCTACTCGGTATTCGATATCACTCGAATCTCGAACGAGTCGCAGACGATGAAGCTTGAAGCGAAGGTTCGGGGCGAGAAATATGATCAACGTAAGCACGGGGCCAAAGCGGAGATAAAGGGAGTAACCTACCATGAGATGCAGATCGAGAGACAGCGTGACAGAGTGACGGTCCGATTCATCCTAGACCTATAGGGAGGACAGCCTAAGCGCTGAAAATCACCGACGGCGCTAAGAGCCGGCCGGACCAACGATACTTATAGCTGAGCCGACACCGCTCCAATTGACCGTTGGATGATGGCCCAAGAAATGAGTTCCGCAAGCAGATCCAGTTCGAATATACCTCTCACGCGGGTAGCTGAAAACATCTGGGAAGTAGCCCCAGACTTTCAGCCAGGAATGAAGGTCCCGGCGAGAATCTACGCCGACGAAGACCTCCTCGCTAAGATGCGTACTGACAGGACCATCCAGCAGTGCGTCAACGTGACCCACCTAGACGGGATCTACAACTATGCAATCACGATGCCGGACGGGCACGAGGGGTACGGCTTTCCCATTGGTGGAGTTGCTGCCACTGACTATGATGAGGGACTGATCAGCCCGGGCGGGGTCGGCTATGACATTAACTGCGGAGTTAGGCTAATCCGGACAAATCTCACAGAGGAAGATGTCCGTCCTTCGCTGGCGAAACTTGTCGACACGATATTCAACTTCATCCCATCCGGCCTAGGCAGCAGGGGCCAGATCCGGCTCACGCCTATGGAGCTTGACAAGGCTGTTACAGATGGTCTCGACTGGGCCATTGACAAGGGATACGCCTGGCCTGAGGATCCAAGGACCATCGAGGAGGAGGGCTGTATGGAGGCCGCGGACCCGTCGAAAGTATCCAACAACGCAAGGTCGCGAGGAGCACCACAACTGGGAAGCCTCGGGAGCGGAAACCACTTCATCGAGATCGAACGCGCCAACAAGATATTCGACAAGCACACGGCTGAACGCCTGGGCATCCACAAAGAGGGCCAGATCCTCGTCTTGATCCATACGGGAAGCAGAGGCTACGGACACCAGACGTGCAGCGACTATCTGAAAGTGATGGAACGGGCAATAGGAAAATACAACGTCCGCCTCCCGGATAGAGAGCTGGCAGCATGCCCCAGCAAGAGCCCCGAAGCAGAAGACTATGTCGCCGCCATGTCAGCAGCCTGCAACTTCGCATGGGTCAATAGACAGATGATCACGCACTGGGCACGTCAGGCGTTCGAGAAAGTATTCCAACGAACAGCAGACTCGATGGATATGCGGATAGTCTATGATGTCTGCCACAACGTCGCGAAGGTGGAATCACACAAGATTGATGGCGAGCCAACAAAGGTCATAGTTCACCGGAAGGGTGCAACCCGTGCCTTCCCGCCCGGACACCCCGATGTCCCGTCCGAATATAGAGACGTTGGCCAGCCCGTACTCATCCCGGGAAGCATGGGGACAAGCAGCTGGGTCCTAGTCGGCACGCCCAAGGCTATGGAGCTAAGCTTTGGAACAACCGCTCACGGTGCAGGAAGATTCATGAGTCGATCAGCTGCAAAACGCAAATGGCGTGGGGCGGATCTGAAAAGATCGCTTGAAAGCCGCGGGATCGTGATCAGGGCCGCGAGCATGGAGGTGGTCGCGGAAGAGGCGCCCGAGGCTTACAAGGATGTGGACAGAGTCGCCGAGGTTAGCCACCAGCTGGGCATAGGAAGGAAAGTTGTCCGGATGACCCCAATCGGAGTGGCAAAAGGATAGTTACTATCTCCCCCTCCGACTCGCCAATCTACTCTTGTACTCTTCAATGAGTTCCGTCGGCGTAGGATCAATCTTCTTCAGGATCGCAAGATAGACTGAGACATAGTCAAGGAAGAAAATGGGGGACAGCAGTCTCGTAAGCCGTCCCCGACCTGGCAATCGCACATCCACAGGGCGAGCCTTCGCAACGGAAGATATGGTTGAAGTGAAGGCTTCCACTATCGAACGCTCGAAGGCCGACTCGTCGCCGTCACGGATAATGACTGGAAGCATACTACGAGTTGAACCGCGCCAAGCTTCGATCCCGTTGTGGCATGCCTCTGGTAAGATATCGTACTTTGCCAGCTCCTTGCTGTTCTCGGCGAGCTGATTCTTGAATCGACGAGCGACCGACGACATTCTCTGCAACGAGTATAGCACGATGAAGTGATCCAGAAGGTTGAACGCTAATCGCTTTGCAGGCCTAGATTTTCAAGAACGGAAGCGGCCGCGACAATCAGTTGACCTAGCGCCGCCCTCGGAGCAAGGGCTGGTTCCACCGCTAGGAAGGGCGCACGGAGCTGGGAACACAGGTCTGAGAGCTTTCCGCCCGTTCCGACTCCAATCACATGGGCTCGCCGACTATTCGCCGCTCGAAACGCGTTCAACGTCTCCGAGGTATTACCAGAGTAGCTGATTCCAACAAACAACGTTCCATGATTCACAAAGCCAGGAAGACCCGGCTCCCGGTGAACAAGAGCGGGAATCTTGAGCTCGTCGCGGAGCCAGTCCAGAACCACATCTCCTGCGCTTGCGGATCCCCCCATTCCCATCAAGACCAGACTGCGAATTCCGGATCGACCGCGCCTCAACTCTCCAGCCATTTCGTCCGTTCGACGCTTGAAAGCATCTGGAAAATGATTAACGGCGCCAATCATGTCAGACCGATCGATTTTGGCGACAAGGTCAAAGCTGTCGAGGTCAATCTTCATCTTGAAAGAGCCCGGTGCTGTCAAGGACGATGCTTAATCTGCCGCTAAGTATCTTATGCCGCAGGCCACTCCAGACATCTCATGCTGGAGCCTCCAAGAAGACCACACCGACTCTCCGTAGCACTCCCCGCCTCATTTACAAGAGATATCCCACACCTACGGGAAAAAACCGGCCGAGTGGGGATTATTGCCAGGGCATTGGCGATCTTCCGCGTCGACGAAGTAGTCGTCTACAATGACGGCAACGACAGAATCTCGAAACAGGAGGGTCGACTGTTCGAGAAACTACTCGTCTACCAAGAGACTCCCCAATACATGCGAAGAGAACTGTTCACCCGGGATCCAGACCTCCAGTTTGCAGGCACCCTTCCACCTCTACGGCTGCCCAGCCACCCGGGAATCGAAACACCT
Organism: Candidatus Bathyarchaeota archaeon; assembly: GCA_005882905.1. Classification (GTDB taxonomy): domain Archaea; phylum Thermoproteota; class Bathyarchaeia; order 40CM-2-53-6; family 40CM-2-53-6; genus 40CM-2-53-6. The sequence continues at coordinate 6,234 of VBBG01000186.1, forward strand.
CGAATAGGCCTCGTCCGAGAAGCCTCAGTAATCGAGACTGGAGCTTCATCCGTAGTCAACGCGGGTTTCAAATCGCCGATGAGAGTGGCTTCGAGGTTGAAACTCCATGAAAGAGTCACCGTCCGGCTCACCCGCACCGAGCCTCATCTCCAAGGAGAACTCGTCGATGCGAGCCGGTTACCTATATATTGGAGTTTCAGAGTCACAAACACAGATTCCACACTAGGCGGGCTCATAAGAAAGGAACGACGCGACTTGACAATCTCCACATCTCGTAGCGGGAGGACCATACGCGAAGCTATGCAAGACGTGAGCGTCCGCTGGAGATCTTCACAGCGACCAATGGTCCTGTTCGGATCCCCCGATCAGGGGGTCCCTCAGATTCTCAGGAGTGGCGGCTTCGATGTTGGGGAGGAGTGCGACTTCAACCTCAACACGATTCCCGACCAAGGAGTAGAAACCGTTCGGACAGAAGAGGCGCTAATAGCGACACTGTCGGTGCTGAATCTCTTGGGGGAGAGCTAGATGGGACACAGGAAGTATAGCGCTCCCAGAAGAGGATCGCTCGCATACCTTCCACGCGGACGCGCCAGCCACTGGGCCCCTAGGATCCGCTATTGGCCGGAATATGAAGGTCCGACTCGTCTCCTGGGCTTCGCCGGCTTCAAGGCAGGAACGACTCACGTTACGATCGTAGATAACCGTCAAGGATCCCTCAACTACGGGAAAGAAGTGACGTTCCCAGCTACCGTCATTGAGACGCCCCCACTCAAAGTTGCGGCGCTGCGATTCTACGCGGCCTCGAACGCTGGGCTCCGCACGCTTGGAGAAGTCTGGTCGAACGACCAAGACAAGGATCTCCGTCGGATAATCAAGACGCCTGAAAAGTTTGACGATTCTAAAGGTTGGGAGAAACTGGAGGCTTCTAAAGATAAACTCGCAGAAATCCGAGCCGTAGTCGCCAGCAGACCCCGAACCACGACGATCGGCAGGAAGACTCCGGATCTCTTTGAGGTTAAGATCGATGGAGGAACGGTACAGGATCAACTGGAGTTTGGAAAGAAGATTCTGGGAAAGGACCTGAAGATCTCCGAGGTCTTCAAGGAGGGAGGCGACGTAGACGTTATCTCGATCACAAAAGGCAAAGGAATCCAGGGGCCGGTCAAGAGATGGGGGATAAAGAAGCTCAAACACAAGTCGAGAAAGACGGTTAGGGGAGTCGGATCGATTGGCCCGTGGCATCCTCACTACGTAATGTACTCTGTTCCAAGAGCCGGCCAGATGGGCTTCGCTCAGAGAACCGAGTACAACAAGGAGATTCTAAAGATGGGCGACAATGGGGCTGAAGTGACCCCGAAGGGAGGATTTCTCCGGTATGGACCCGTCAAGACGGAGTACACGGTGCTGCGAGGAACGATCCCGGGACCCGCTAGGCGACTCGTAGCGCTACGATATCCCGCCCGGGGAAATCCGGTCAGAGACCCGCCCAAGCTCGAACAGCTGAACCTCTCGTCGAAGCAGGGAGTCTAATCGAGATTGTCAGACCACCCGGCTCGAGCCGCACAAGTGTTGGACATTGAGGGCAAGCCGACAGGCGAAATCTCACTCCCGACCGTCTTCGAAACACGTCTTCGCCTCGACATTATCCAGAAAGCCTCCATCGCCCAACAGTCCCACCGCTTTCAGCCTCAAGGCCGGAATCTCATGGCCGGCAAACGCACGACGGCGGAGGGGTTCGGAGTCGGCCGCGGAATCTCGAGGGTTCCACGAATAGGAGGGCATGGACCACTATCGGGCACTGCCGCATTCGCCCCAGGTACGGTGGGGGGCAGAATGGCATTTCCGCCAGTGACAGCAAAGAAGATTGCTAAACAGATTAACAGGAAAGAGAGGAGATTGGCTCTGAGATCAGCGATTGCGGCGACCGCATCTGACGAGATTGTGCGACAACGGGGACACAAGTTCGACCAAGAAAGACGACTGCCCCTAGTCGTCAATGACGAAGTCGAAAAACTCTCAAAATCGTCCCAGGCTAAACACTTCCTATCAGCGGTTGGGGTGTGGGATGATGTTCTCAGAGTGAGGAAAAGCAAGAGGATAAAGTCGGGCCGCCGAGTCCACGCCGTCGGACCCTTGATAGTCGTAGGAGACGATAAGACCGCCCGGAAGGCTCTCAGAAACTTCGAGGGTGTAAGCGTAATCAGAGCAGACGAGCTTAGCGTAGAGATGCTGGCTCCTGGTACACATCCAGGCCGACTGACAATATGGAGCGAATCCGCGGTCAAGAAGATTGCGGAGAAGGGTGAGTAAGATGGCGAGGCTGGAACCCGAACTGGTTGTCATCTATCCCATGATGTCAGAGGATACGGTCAAGCTCATCGAGGGAGAGAACAAAGTTACTTTCATCGTCAACAACAAAGCAACCAAACATGACGTAAAGCGGACTGTAGAGAAATTGTACGAAGTCAAAGTATCTCGAGTGTTCACTCTGACGACACCGGAGGGAAGAAAGAAGGCCTACGTCAAGCTCAGCCCAGAATCGAAAGCCTCAGATCTGGCAGTGAAACTGGGCCTTCTCTAGGAGAGATGGCATAGTATGGGCAAGAATATTCTGGTGCAGAGGAGGGGAAGGGGCTACTTCCCCTTCAGGGCCCCCACTCATCGCAGGCTCCATCCCGTCGGCTACAACTCTGTAAACGGGCACTCCACCGGCTGGGGGGCGGCAGCGAGGACGTCTATCTTCCAGCGCCCGAGGGCTTGTTTGTCGGACAGAAGATCGAGATTGGGAGCGAAGTACCCGCCGAGACCGGAAATATCAAGTCACTGGGAAAGATTCCGGAGGGGACGATGATCTGCAACATTGAACTGCGGCCAGGCGACGGGGGTACTCTGGCTCGATCCTCTGGCACTTTCGCCATGGTTGTCTCTCACACGGCGGCCGGAACAGAGCTTCGCATGCCTTCCGGTCGGACATTGCACCTCAACGACAAGTGCCGTGCGGTAATTGGAGTAGTTGCGGGAGCGGGACGAACTGAGAAGCCTTTCCTCAAGGCGGGTCCCAAATGGTACTTGCAAAAGTCTCGCGGTCGCAAATGGCCCGTTGTTAAGGGTCAGGCAATGATATCAGCCTCCCATCCCCACGGAGGCGGGAGACACAAACACGCAGGCAAACCAACTACAGTTGGCCGCTGGACCTCCCCAGGGAGGAAGGTGGGAAACATTGCCGCCCGCCAGACGGGCCGCGCGAAGCGTCGATCCGCACGATAGGCTGGGGAACAGTCTTATTACGTGGAGCTCGAGGCAAGAGCTAGGAAGCCTGGGAGAGGGTTATGCCTAGACAGTTCACATATCGCGGCCACTCGGTGGACGAGCTGCGCTCCATGTCGATGGACGAATTCATAAAGCTCCTCCCGTCCCGACAACGCAGATCCCTCGTTAAGGGTCTGACGAATGATCAGCGGACACTGATGGAGCATATACGACGCGCCAAGAAGGAGAACGGTGGAAAGCCGGCTGCTGTGAAGACGCACTGCCGAGATATGATAGTCATTCCAGAGATGCTCGGGCTAACGCTGCAGCTCCACTCTGGCAAGGAGTATGTCCCGATCGATATCAAGCCCGAGATGGTAGGACACTACATCGGAGAATTCGCTATTACGAACCAGAAAGTTGTCCACGGGACTCCTGGAATCGGCGCGTCCCGGTCAAGCATGTATGTGCCCCTCAAGTAGGACGATAGTCCTTCCGGACGAGTTGAGCTGAGGCTCTCAGATAGCGTAGGCTGGCCCCAGAGAGCATCGTTCGTCGAACAGTTATTACGATGCCGGAGTGGTCGTCCTTCCTGGGCGAGCGTGAGACGCCCGCCTCGAGAGAGCCGGGCTGAGAGAAGACAAAGGATCTTCACTGTGAGGCTTGGGTGTTAGTGTCGCGGGCGACAAGGATACCTACCGTGAGGTAGGGGTCCAATGCGAAACTCGCCCACCTTGGTGTCCAGCTATCCCTCTCTTGCTACAGGCTTTTAGCCGAGCGTGAGCGGGCAACTGGCAGGAGGCCAGAATGGACCCGGACGAGCGAGTGCAACTAGCGACTAGGGGGACGGTCGAGATCATTCAGAGAGGAGAACTGGAACGACTCTTGGTGGAGAATGAGAGACCCCGGGCTTACTGGGGTTTTGAGTGCTCCGGAATGCGGGCAATAGCCTGCACGGAATGATGCACGTCGGCCAAGGGCTCGTCTGCGGCGACAAGATACAGGATCTGATAAGGGCAGGATTCCAGTTTACGATCTTCCTAGCAGACTATCACTCGATGATCAACAACAAGTACGGGGGGGACCTGCAGAAGATCAGGACGACGGGCGAATACTTCCAGCACTGCTTCACGGCTCTAGGCGTTCCTAGGGAGAAGGTCGAATACATCTGGGCATCAGATCTGGCCGACAGTAAGGAGTACTGGGAGCGCGTCCTCCGAGTCGCCCGAACCGTCTCGACTCAGCGGGTGCTGAGAGCAATCCCGATAATGGGACGCGACATGAAATCAAAGGATACGGATGCAGCGGCGATCTTCTACCCGTGCATGCAGGCAGCCGACATATTCGAGATGCGACTGGACGTGGCCTGTGCTGGGATAGACCAGCGGAAAGCCCACATACTCGCACGCGAAGCAGGTGAGAGGCTCAACTGGGGTAAACCGGTTAGCCTGCATACGCCGATTCTCATGGGACTCCACGGGGTCCCGGACACGGCCGCAGGAAGCTACGACGAAGACCCAAAACTCAACCGGGTGATAGCCGCCAAAATGTCCAAGAGCAAGCCAGAAGACAACATACTCATTCACGACGAGCCCGAAGTAGTGGAGCAGAAGATCGGGCGCGCCTTCTGCCCAGCGGGCGTCGTAGAAGGGAATCCAATCCTGGAATACTTCCGTATACTAGTATTCCGAGGCAACGGAGGAATCCAGCTGGAGCGGGATCCGAAGTATGGAGGAAAAGTGGAAGTCGAGACATATCAACAACTCGAAGAAGCTTTCGCGGCTGGCAAGATCCATCCAAAGGATCTGAAGAGTAACATTTCCAGAATACTCTCCGAAAAGCTCGCCCCCGTGAGAGAATATTTCAGAAAGCATCCGAAGCCGCTTGAAGAGATGCGTAGTCTAGGAGCAGGCTGAGTAGGATGGCGGGACTCTCCTCCCGCAGGGAGCCGGGTCGTGTACGAAACCCTCGGGCTGAATACTACGCTTGGAAGATGGAAGAAACAGAGAGGCTCTTTGACGAGTTGCGGACACTGTCGGAATCGGGAGTCCCGATTATTGTCGAAGGGCGGAGAGATGAGGCGGCGCTCCGGAAGCTTGGGGTCAGAGGGAGAATATACTGTCTAAAGGCGAGAGGAGAATCTAGGCACGACTTTCTAGAGAGGCTCAACGGATCATCGGAGGCGATTCTGCTCACTGATTTTGACCGAGAGGGCAAGAAGCTCGAGACATGGCTCTACAAGGAACTCTCGCAGATGGGGGTGAAGAGTGATTTGAGGCTCTGGAGCAGAATGCGGTCGCTCGCGCGGACGGAGGTCCGCTCTGTCGAAGAGCTTCCCAGTTTTGTTCGGGCGCTGGAGCACCGAGCAATCGGGATACGCCCTCTAGTAGCTAGGCTTCCGCGAAAATAGCAATCAGCGCATTCTCTTCGCCAGTTGTATGGCATAGGGTCCTAGCGTGCTTGTAGCGAGCCGGCCGCATGATATGATAGGTAGTGTTGTGAGGTTTAGAGAGCCCGCTGCCTGGCGCAGAGTGTTGGTCTGCTGTTCGAGATTTCTATGTCTGTTCCGGGCGACTAGTTCTTGCCGTTTTTCGCGTGGATGGGTTTCGATTGCTTTCCGTTGTTGGTGAAGTAGCTTCGAAGTACTTGTTCGAAGAATATTGAGAGTCCGCCTACTCGGCCGTGGTAGATGCGCTCGACTTCGTGACGTACTAGGTTTTCCGCCTGGTCGCTCAGAGAGATCATTAGCTTTCCCAATTTTTTTCTCCGGTCGTGTATGCTTTCAGGAATATGATTCATTCTTATTGACGGGAAGCAATAAATTCGGGGGTAGTCGATCTCCGGATATCCACAGTATCTTGGGAGTAATCGCCGGATATCGCTGGCGTACCAGGTACGTTTTCAGGCTTAAACTTGTGAATCGAGTATAAATGCGGAGGATTGGGAGCAGTTGGATACCCTAAGTTTCTACTTTTTGTCAGTATAGAATAGAAAATCCGACCTTGATCCCGCCCAGATCTCCTGGGCTTTCTACTCGGACCTACTGGCAACATCAAGCCTTTCATCTGATCGTTCGGAGCAGACGATGAGATCAAGCTAGATCCTATCGTCTCTCGACTGGGTCGGTAAGGCTCGCTTCTAAGATAATAAATAGGCTCAAGATTGAGAACGCCGGGACCGAGCTAGAAGAGAAAGTGAGCTTAGCCAACTGGTTCGTATTCGGCCTCACGATCTTGTTTCTGGCCTACTTCGCCTATGCCACTCCGATCATCGTTATGGGGGTGTGGCGTTACAAGAAGCGGGGCTTCGGCGAGGATCCGGGCGAGGACTGGGACCCCCCAAACGTGTCCGTCCTAGTACCGGTAAAGAACGAGGAGAAGGTAATCGGAAGACTACTAGAATCACTGGTCCGTCTGGAATATCCTAGAGAGAACTTGGAGGTGATAGTTGTCGAGGATGAGTCTGTAGACCGGACCTTGGAGATCTGTAGAGGATATTCCCAGAGATATCCATGGATCAAAGTCTTTCACCGCGACTCGAGTCTCGGGAAGGGCGACGCGCTCAACTATGCCTTCCACCAGTCCAAGGGAGAGATAATTGCGACGTTTGATGCGGACGATATTCCCGAGCCGCTGGCTGTGACGAAGGCTCTCAGATACTTCAACAATCCGGAGACTGGAGCGGTGCATGGTTACCACAGGGTCTTGAATCTGCGTGAGAGCGTCGTGTCGAGGCTGGCCGCGTACGAGAATTTCGTGTATCGGTTGTCCAACGATGGAAAGTATGCGTTGAGGCTCTTCGTCACATTCTCCGGATCTAACACATTCTTTCGGAGGAGCGCGCTGGAAAGGGTTGGACTCTGGGATGCAAAGTCGCTGGTTGAGGACGCGGAGTTGTCCGTGAGGTTTGCTAGGGCGCACATCGCAACTAGACTGGCTCCGGTCGAGTGCTGGCAAGAGATGCCTGCCAAGGTCGGCAGCCTGTTCCGTCAGCGGATTCGCTGGTCTGGTGGGAACATGTTGACGGGGATCAAGCACTGGGACGCCTGGAGGTCCATGTCGCTGGTGAAGGCGTTGGATATGCAGGTGTTGATGATGAGCCCGATACTGGCGGTGTTGACGTTTGCTGCCTGGCTGATCCTCGGACTCGGGATAGTGAGGGTGGGACTGCCCCTCGGCACACTACTGCCATTGTTGTCTGTCATGGTGGTGCTCAACCTCGTCTACGTTGGGAGCCTGCTTGCTGCTGTCTTCTCTTCGGCAAGGAACGACGTGGTCTCGCATCTAGGCCTAGTCGTGGCGACCTATCCCTACGCTACCCTCGTCTCTCTCGCGAATCTTGCCGCGATGGTCCTGATACTACGAAAGGGGGCGAGGCTCTGGCTGAAGACCGAGAAGACGGGCTACGTGGACGAGCAGATACGCCCGTCCAGCTTCTGACCCGGAAAGATAATTGTTATTTGCTCGAAAATGATGGAAAGAACTAAAAGCATTCTCCCCTCTCGACCGTTCTCGTAGAACATCGTTGAACCCGAGGCCTCGCGACTCCCTCGTCATCATACGGGATATTCTACAGGTAGCGGCGCGGAGGGCGTCGAAGACGGAGATCGTCTACCGGTCAAATATCAACTTCGTCGCCGCCGAGAGGTACATCTCGCGACTCTTGCTTCGGGGGATGCTGGAGACAGTGGTCGAGGAGGGAAAGTCGAAGTTCCAGACGACCCTGCTGGGAATGGAGGCGCTCTCCAAGCTGACCGAGATCCAGCGGCTGTTCGAAGGCGCGTAACGCCAGAAAGGCACTTTTGTGTCGCGAGGATCAACGTTTTTGAGATTTTTGGAGGGTGGTCACTCCAGTTGAAGCTTTTATGGGCGAGTCGTCCGATTCAGGGCGTAGAATAGCCTGGTCGCGCGTTTTCGCTATCGCGTAGGTCAGCGTGCAGGTCAACGTGAAGAGTGCGCGAGGTCAAATCGGCTGATTGGATTCGAGATCTGGGCTTATTCTGGGCGAGTCTACTGGTTTTCTGGCCGATTGTTCACGAAAATGTTCGTTGGTGGTGGAGTGCTGTTTCTGTTAGGGCGATGCTTAGAACTAGACGATTATCACTCTGAACGAGTAGGGAGAAGATGGAAGGGAGTTCGTTCCAATGTCGAACTTGCAGTCTATCATCTGGCCGTCTACAGATGGTGAGGGTGTCTGGATGCACAAGGGTCCGTAGACTGTCGAACCCAGGACAAATGTCACATTGAACTGGGCGTTTGACGGAACTGTCGAGGTCGAGTTCACCTGGATGGCATAGACGAAGTGCCCAGCAGTGATGTTGGTATTCTCCACGCCCGGCGAGGGGCTGAAAGTAACAGGGGCGGAGCACGAGGTGCCGTTACTAGTTGATCCAGTTGAAGCAACGGAGAATCCTTTGTCTGTCGCAAGGAGAGAGTTCGTAACATTCACGGCTGAACCGACTTGTGCCTGGTACGTGGTGGTGCTGACTGTGATGCTCGCTGCGAAGACCAGCGCCAGGAGTGTTAGGCAGACTTTCCCGGCTACTAGCCAGCCAGCCCTCTCGATAAGACGAACATGACGAGATGTTTTTCCCAACTTTGTCAATGCAAAGTTCACGCTGAGATTAGGCTAAGAAATCTCAGTAACTCCAAAA
>VBBG01000187.1 GCA_005882905.1 Candidatus Bathyarchaeota archaeon
CCCGGAAACACCTACAACATCTTCAAGCTGGATGGCTACAAGATCGGAGTCCTCGTCTGTTATGATGTGGATTTCCCCGAACCGTCACGGATCTACGCGTTGAGAGGGGCCGAACTGGTTCTTTGTCCTTCAAGAATAGTGAAGCCCGGGATCGAGCCCTGGCAACAATACGTCACGGTCCGCTGTCTTGAGAATCGTATGCCCATTGTCGCACCAAATGTGTACGCGCCGCCCTGGTTCACCGGGCAAAGCATGATCATAAGCCTCCGCGAGGACCCTCGAACCAGGATCTCCCACCCAAGAATCGCCTCTGTTTCGAGAAAGGGAGAGGGGATGGTCATCGAAGAGATTGACCTTTCTCTCCACAACCGTCTTCGGAAGGAGAGGTTTGCAGATCGGAGACCGGGGACGTACAACTAGAAGATGCGACAGCCTTCAGCACGCGAGCTCCGCGCGGTTGTCTTTGACCTTGACAACACTCTCCTAAGATCATCGATAGGCGCGCGACGAGGACTCCTCATTGCCGCCGAGCTGATCTCGGCCGAACTGAAGAAGAACGGCCACCTCTACGGCCAGCGGAACCTGTTCAAGCGGCTCCAACTGATCGACCACGAAATGCTGAGGAGAAAATACCTCTACAACAGAGACGTCTGGTGGAGGACCCTGCTACACAAGCTAGGCTTAGGCACTCGTTTTCCTTGGATACATCGTGTAACACTCCGCTACTGGGATGCTTATGCAGCGAATAGTCCTCCCTTTCTAGACGCAGAGCCGACTCTCCGCAAGGTCAAGAAGATGGGTCTGAAGATCGGACTCGTCTCGGATAGTGATGGCACGCCGGGAATGAAATCAAGGAGAATCCGAGAGGTCCGTTTCCATGATCTGTTCCAGGAAGTAGTGGTTGCGGGAGAGGACACGCCGCGAGTCAAGCCCGGCCACGAGTCTTTCCACCTCATTGCAAAGAAACTAGATGTCCAACCGAGATCGTGCATCTATGTCGCTGATAACCCCAGAACGGACATCGTTGGAGCCCAGGCTGTCGGCATGGCAGCTGTCATCGTCAAACGGAGAGGGAATCAGGGAGGGAATCCTGATTACCGGATTCCCAATCTCAGGGCTCTACCCGGACTTGTCAGAACTATCCAGCGAGCTGGGGGATAATCTCCGCTTGTTCTAGGAACTCTATCTTCTCTGAGCCCGCCTGGGTCTTCCGTCTGATGATCTCGGTCATCTCTTCGAGTTTTTCGTAGCCGACGAATCTCCTGCCCAACTCCATTGCTGCTTTGAGACTTGTCCCCGATCCCAGAAATGGATCCAGTACTAGATCTCCCAGAACAGAGAACATTCTGATCAATCTCCTGGGAATCTCTTCCGGAAACGCGGCCACTCGTCTCTCGAGCCCGTCCACACTCTGTCTTACGCCTTGAACCTTCCAGACTTGCGAGAACCATTCGTCCCGTTCTCTCTTGGTGAACCGGCTCTTGTAACGGTCTGGATCTTTCGGCGGGAAGCTTCGCGGCGGACCCTTCCGGAAGATGAGGATGTATTCCATGTCGAGCGTGACGTAGGCGTTGGGTGGGAGGAATCCTGATCCGAGAAACGCTCCTTTCCCCTTGTAGTGGGGCTTGGTGGTAGGCTTCTTCCACAGCACGTAGGGGAGGGTTACAAAGCCCAGCTTCTCGAAGTTCTCGATTATTCTTGAATGGTTAGGATAGAGATGGAACAGTCCATCGCGGGTCCGCGTCGCGTCTCCAATGTTGATACAAGCGATTCCTCCAGGGACGAGTACTCGCTCGACCTCTCGCCAGACCTGGTTGAGATATTCGTGCATGGCGTCGTAGGTGGATGCTGAGACCTCCGTGAAGAAATCGTCCCAGATTGCGACCATTGGATAAGGGGGCGAGGTCACGATGAGATGGATTGATCGATCATTCACCTCAGCCATTTCGCGGCTGTCGCCAATGACAACGCGATAATCATGATTGATCATGAGTGCGTCATCGAGTGAGACTTGAGTCGAGTAATTATGCCGTAGGCGAGCACAGAAAACTCGTTCTTGCGAAAGGCCCGGGCTTGGATCAGGTCCCGTCGATGCGTTGCGTAGACTCTTCCACCCAAGCCGTCATTTGCAAGGATAGGGTTTAGGAGGAACGTATCCAGAGAGGGCTTGCCTAGCTCTTTGCTCTCACGAACCACGTCCCTTCTCTTCAGGAAGGTCCTGTGGAAGTCGTAGAACTCAGGGTGGAACAGTATGTGGTCGACGGATAATTTCTCGGCGGCTCCGGGCTCAATCTTCGGTAGGTAGGTTCCTTCGAAGTAGGGATCGTCAATGGACACTGGACCGATAATTGTGGCCAAGAACTTCTTACGGTATGGATGCTCTTCAAGGCGCATCTCAATCCGAAGCTGCTCCCGCTCTGTTGAGCCTGTGAAGTCCAAGACCTCGGACTAGCCCACGTACTTTGACTTGTGAAGCTGTCCTTCTGAGGATGCCTTCTCGCTGCCTTTCTTGAGTGCGTCGTCTATTTCTTTGGCCTGTTCTTCCAGTTCTTTCATCTCGATCTGCAGTCCCAGCTTGCGGACAAGTACTCTTAGAATGATCATGGCCGCTCTCGGGTCTACCATGAAGCCTGAGGTCTCGCCGGAGAGGAAGAGTCCTTTGAGGTTGCGGACCTTGGCGAGGCCTGGTATGAGACCGTTCATCCATGTTACTGCGCCGCTGTTGATGATCTGGACGTCTAGCGATTGGAGTTCCTTGACGAGGTCTGTCTCGCTCGCGGCTCCGTAGACTTTCGGGTTGTCGGAGATTCGTCCGGTTATGAAAGCGCCTACGGTCACCAGGGTCTCTACTCCTAGTTGCTGTGCGAGGTTTACGACCGCGTCAGATAGTCGGAAGGCTCCTTCTGGGAGTATCGGCTGGGCGTCTCCGGTGTAGAGGACTAGATCATGGCTTGTCTGGTCGGTGTTGAGCCAGTAGTAGAATTCGTGCTTCATCAGCTCCGGGGTCCCGTCGGACTTGAGGAGGACCCGTGGTGGGAGGTAGTCGGAGTGGAGGTAGCCGAGAGGGATGGCGTTGAGGGCTTTGATGAGGTGGTCGAGGACGATCTTGGCGACTCGTCCACTGTCAGGCAGGCCCGCAATGAGGATGGGATTGTGGAGCTTCGGCGCCTCGTTCAGGTGAAGCTCTATTCGCTCTCTCATCTATATCAGTGGCGCGGATACTTG
>VBBG01000225.1 GCA_005882905.1 Candidatus Bathyarchaeota archaeon
GCTCTTCGTAGAGTCTCTTCGAATCCGGCCAGTACCATCTGGCTGACTCGCCGGATCAACGAGCGAGTCTCCCGTTCTCCTTTCTCGTATTTCCGGATCAAGTCGAGGATGGATTTTTGAGGGTCCGGGTCTTTAGAAATGTGCTCGTTGAGGAGGTCGAATTCCTCCGGATACTTGCTTCGAAGCTCTGCGGCTACGCCTACCCATTCGTCAAGCGATTTGGTTACGGCCACGATGTCGATGTCAGAGGCTTTCGTCTTCTTTAGAAGGGCTAGCCGCCTCTTGTTCTCGTCTATCTCTGCCAGAGTTGACGTGATCGAGTATATTCTCCCAATGAATTCGTCAGTCTTCCCCTTCGGTTCGGGCTGTCCAAGTAGTTGGTAGCCATAAGCCATCTGGGCGACCTGTCGTCCGGTGTCATCAATGTAGAAATGGGTCTGCACGTCGTGTCCTCTCGCTCGAAGAATTCTGGCGAGGGTGTCTCCAAAGATCGCATTCTTCGAGGTGCCGATATGAATTGGTCTGGCTGGATTAGCGCTTGCGTGTTCCACAATTACGCGTCCGGGAGCCTTGGTTTCAAGCAGTCCGTACCTTTTTCCTCTTTGGGTAATCGCGTCTAATGTCAGTTTTGTGAGTCTGGGAATATTTGCCTTGAAATTCACATAGCCGGGTTCAGCTGCCCTTATCGATTCGACTAATTCGAATGGTTCTCCGTTACGCGCCTCGTCTGCAATCTGTGACGCCACTGTCATCGGTTTTGTTTTTTGAATCCGCGCGAGTTCGAACGAGAGGGAGCTTGCGAGGTGCCCATACGCTTCATTTGGGGGGTCTTCAAGCATCGAGGCGAGGTCGATTTTCGGGAAGACTGTTCCAGCCTTGTTTTGCAGTCTTGAGTAGGCTCCTCTGAGGGTGTTCTCGCATTCGCTTCTGAATTGGCCGAAGGGATTCCGCCGATTCTCAGCGTCATTGGAATCGACCCTCATCCTCTTTCGACCGAGTTTCTCATCCTCACAATCTTCTTAATAGCGCTCACTCCTTGCGGTAGTTGCGAACTTCTTGGTTATCGTAGGACTGTCTGAAGTTTTCGTGATCTTGCTCGTATCCGTCGTGGCAGGATTCATCGGTGCAATGTTTGGCCTTGGTGGTGGAATCCTGATCATTCCTTTTCTGACACTAGTCGAAGGAGTTCCCGTCCCACTCGCCGTGGGCGCCAGTATCGTATCCGTCGTGGCTACGTCAAGCTCCTCCGCTGCTACCTATGTCAGAGACCACCTAACCAACATCCGCCTTGGAGTATTTCTCCCAACTGCAGCACTCTTCGTTCTTTTCGGTATGCTGCTACTCTACGCGACAACGGTTATGATTAGAAGCCGAAGAATGGACTTCCCCTCGTCAGTGATTCCTGACAGAACAGCAACTCTTCTCGGCCTTGGTGGGCAATACGAAGAGCAAAGCAAGAAAGCTTTTGTGAAATATGAGGTCACTCGGACCCCCGCCACGCTCTTCGTCACCTATTTTGCCGGAATCGTGTCGGGATTATTGGGTGTCGGTGGAGGAATTATCTACGTGCCCACGATGAACCTGGTCAGCAAAATCCCGGTCAAAGTGGCTTCAGCCACAAGCAACTTTATGATCGGTGTTACCGCCGCGGCGAGCGCCTCAGTCTATCTCTTCCGAGGCGCTGTTGATCCTATACTCACCGCCCCCCTGATCATCGGGGTCGCGGGAGGAGCAATTCTTGGAACTCGAATCCTCAAATTGACGCCTCCGACCCGTGTCAAGATTGCCTTTGGACTGTTGCTCGCCGCAATTTCGATACTGATGATACTCAAAGGTTTCAACATCCCAGTGGTATTGTAGTATTGGACCTGAACCGTCTCATCTCATACTCGCTTAGAATAGGAGTTCTGACGAGTGCGCTGCTGAGCCTAGTTGGACTGACCGCTTGGGTGGCCACGGGCTATCCCAATCTCTCCGCGGTATCGGGATCAGGCGTTACCGACACGATTGCGTCCGCAGCGAGCGGAAACGCCGCGGGCCTGATCTACCTTGCCGTAGCAGTACTCGTGGCAACTCCTGTTTTTAGAGTAGCATTATCCACCTTGTATTTTGCTCGTGACAAGGACAAGAGATATGTTCTGATAACTCTAGCGGTCTTGTCAATGCTGATGTTCGCCCTCTTTTCTGGAGTTAGCGGCTAGCGGGGACCCTCGTTCATGCGAGTCGGAATAGTCGTGTCTGGAATCGTCATTCTTGCGGTGGGTGTTCTCTACCTTCTGTATTCTTCTTCCAATCCGGACTATTTTCAGGTGGCAGTCTTCGCACTACCCTTTGGGTGTTTGAACTTGGGCTTTGGAATCCTGGTAGACAGGGGAGTCATTGGGTCAACCATCTATGTCATTCTCTTCTCTGACAGAAAACTGGCTCTGAAAAGGCTCACCTCTGGAAGTGTAACAGTCCTGGCCGTCGTTGTCTTTGCCGTAGTAGGTCTGTTATTCGCTGGTTTCATCGGAGCGGCGATTGGAGGACTCACCGCCTTCTCACTGCAGGAGTTCCTGACCCAGAGAAGAAGAGACGCCACGAAGATGGGTAATCCGCTAGCTGCATCAGGTAAGGGAGACCTAGAATTCGCGTACGCAGACCTAGAACGGGTTCAGCTTGCCAAGTCCAGGCTTCGCCTCCACCTTCGGAATGGAATAATGGGGATTGTGATTTCGCGGAGGTATCCGGAGAAGATGCGACCTATAATGGAGGGTTTGGTTTCTCCGTCAAAGATGGCAGAACCGGTCTAGTCTCTACGGGAGAGAGCTCTGAGGAAGAGAATGATTAGAGCCGCCATTCCGGTAGCCACTGTAGCCAGTTCTCCAGCGGCCAAGACTCGGTTCGGCTCAATGAAGAGAGCGCCTCGCCCTGTGGTCTCCAAATAGAACGCCCATGCCATGAAGATCATGCTAGCCAAGCCTGTGGCAACGGAGAAGACCCACAGGCCGCTCCAAAACAGGCTGCGACCGACCGAGGCCATTGCGTGAGCGATACAGTGACTCCAGCCTATTAACATGGCGAGATGCCTAGAGTCCACACGATCCTCCAAGGCTAGCTTTTATTCCGAAGAGTTTCGGACCGGAGTCCGGGACCGTAGTCTAGATCACGCCCCGCCATTCTTATGTTGGCAGGGAGCGAGGACAGCCAGGATAGGACATCGGGCTCCGGCGTATTTCGCACGGGGAGACCCGAAGGTCGTGGGTTCAAATCCCACCGGTCCCGCCATTGGTCAAGAAACGGCATCCCTTTGGAAACCTCGTGCAGGTCGCTCCTTGATCCTATACCTCTAGGTCGTGCCGGAATAAGATGTTGCAGGAATCTGCTTGGCTACATCGATCTGATGAAACTGATGATGATTAGACGGGCCGCTGTCCGCAGGATGGACAAAAGAATAGGCTTGAGTCATATCCCTTGCCGCATTTCTTGCAAGTGACCTGAGTCCCAGGTATAGCGGCCAGCGTCGCTGGCGTGAACGATGTGGGAGGAGGTGCACGGGTGGGATCCGGCGCAAAGACTCCGATGAATGCTGTTGTGATTCCTACAACAAAAAATACTCCGCCAATAACGACATACGCTAAGTCCGTTACACATGCGAAAATGTGTCCTGTGAGAATTGTACCGAGACATGAGGAAAGCGCGAACATTGTGAGGACTGGACCAGCGATGACAAAGCTTATTCCTACGAAGAAAATTTCGCTCCTCAACCGTCCGACTTCCAGTGCGAGCCGATGAATGGTGGGAGAGCTGGAGCTTTCTAACTCTGTGTAACTAGTCATTAACCGCTTCGGGACGTTAGGTTTCAGATGACGACGGCTGTCTTCCTGACAAATCGGTAGACGAGTCTCAGTTTGTGAATGCTCGTTTGTCCACAGTAACGTTGAGTTCCTTTAGATAAGACTGGGACTCGGCGGTTGCCCCTGCCAGAGTGAAGACTGCATCGGCATGGAGCCTGAACCGGGCCTTCTTGCTCTCACCAATGAAGCTGGTCCGCACCTCTCCCAGTCTAGAACTGTCCGCTGATTCGGCCTTGAGCTTGAGGTTCTTGTCCCTCCACCCGAACCAAGCGAGCAGACTTTCACTCAGCAGCTTCGCAGTCACGTTGAAGGGTATCCCCTTGTGCTTCTGATTGAACTCCAAAGTGAGTGCTTTCCGAGATTCTTTAGCCACTGATTCGACATAGTCGAGTATTCTCTGAGTATCCTCCCTTCCCGTTAGTTGGTCAGTCATTGAAGAATAGCCCTCGACGGTAGCCTTGCGGA
>VBBG01000224.1 GCA_005882905.1 Candidatus Bathyarchaeota archaeon
ATTCACAAACGACCAGAAGGGTGTGAGAGCTTGGGCTTTCTCTCGATCATGGGCAAAATGCTGATCGGATTGTCGATCATCGTACTGCCCATCGCCGTCTCGCTAATCATTGTATTCAGCGAAATCCTCGGAGTCACTGGAATAACAATCTCGCTCGGAGCCGGCATCTTCGTATTCCTATGCGGACTCTATGCCGGATTCCTCGGAATAAAATACGAACAACTCCAAGAGAGATTCGAAACGTTCGTCAACCCGCTTAGGATCAGGCCGAAGGCGTCAAACCTGATCAAGGCTATCTGTCCAGTAGACCGTGACGAGGTCGTCTTTGTCCATGTGAGCCCTCACCGTGATGATGCGCGACCGGACGGATTAGACATTTTCGTGGGCTCCTGCGGACACGAAGTACACCGGGGGGAAATAGAGGTAGAACAGGAGACCGGTTTAGGCTCGCCCTGAGCCGAGACGGTCGATCAAATTGTAAGGAGGCGGGCTTGAGCACTTGCGTTGTTAACGTGAATGCTGGAAAGAACTGCCTATCGACACAGATATCTGAATGCTAGCGATAGAAGGAGCCTCATCGCAAGTCTAGAAGAATGGGGGATAAAGGTTGAAAGATGCTGATGGGTCGTCGCATGGTTAAATGTTGTCGAGTATTTTGGAAATATGGAAGAAGTCTTCGATATCGGAAACATTGGAGTTTGGCTTGGAAGAATTTCTCGAGCCCTGGGCCAAACGTTCTAGGCTGTCGACTGTTCTCTGATTTTTCCTTTGTTGGTCTTGATTCGCTTCGAATACAATGCAATTAGCACTGTTCCAGCGGCGACGAGCAGGGCGAGGAGGACAGAGGGCCCGAGGAGAGCAAGCTTGTCAACCGGAACAACAGCACCTCCAACCGAAGGGCTCGGGTCAGGACTCGCCACGAACGGCTTCATCAACGGGTAACGGTCGAGTCCGTAGGCTGTGTCACCGATACTGTCAGGGTCCGGACACACGTTCTGCTGGGGTCCACTACAGTTGTCTACCCCGGGATAGTTCCACCAGAAGTTACCACCGCTCGGATAACCGTTATCCCATAGGTTGTTTGTACCTTGGTAGTCCGTCGGGGTGTCGCACCAGGAACTAGCGCAAAGGAAGTTGTTGTGGTATACTAGCATGTTGCTTGTATTGTAGAACTGGATCCCATAATCATTCGTCACATTATTGCCAGCAATAGTGACGTGGTCAGAGTTTGAGGCCAGAACACCATACCAGATTACGTTCAGGGTAACATTTGTGACTGAAGCCCCATGGACGGATATCATGACTATTCCCTCAACCACGTTGTCGATCCTAAGGTTGCTGGCTTGGAAGTTCGTACAGTTGACTACTATGAGTTGTCCGACGGGGACTCCGTTTAAGTTTGTTCCTGAACAGCC
This sequence comes from Candidatus Bathyarchaeota archaeon, assembly GCA_005882905.1. Lineage (GTDB taxonomy): Archaea > Thermoproteota > Bathyarchaeia > 40CM-2-53-6 > 40CM-2-53-6 > 40CM-2-53-6. The sequence goes on from VBBG01000224.1 coordinate 1,416, forward strand.
CTCGAAATAGTAGAGAGGTTTACCGTTTACGAGGTTGTCGGTTGTTATTGTGTTGGAGCGCAGCTGGATGTTCTGACCTTGGATGTAGATACCCATTACATGGAAATTATTGCCGGACATTGTGGTGTTAGTGATACTTGTTCCGTAGGACACGTAGATGTCGATGTCATTCTGTGAGAACTGGTTGTCCTTTACGATTGCATGGTTAATAGTGCCCAGATGCATCCCCACGCCACCTCCGGAGAAGTGGTTTTCCGAAATCACGATGTTGTTGTTTCCCGAGCCTCCTGTCAGGTCTATTCCCGCGCCGACACCATTCGAGAGGTTATTTCCCGAGACAGTGATATTGCTTGACGAGCTAACCTGTAAACATGGACCATCATATACACCGGGATCAAGGTACCACGCTGGAACAGTGACATTATTCCCTGAGACTAGGATGTTGCTAGAGCTCGCGATGCTGATACCGGAGTAGGTGTTGGCCAGCACCGAGCCTTCAATCCCACCGTTTGTAACGTTGGAGAAGCTGACGTCCAGACTGCCGAAGCCCCCATCGTGGATGTAGACGTTCCGGATCACGAAGTATGCATTCGTGTTTTGTATCTGAATACCTAGGGCGCATCCTCCTAGGCAGAGGTCTTGTGAAGTCAGAGTTTCCGTTGATGACAATGGCAGGTCTCACGCCAACATAGAGTGGGAGGCTTAGTGAGCGCGATTGGTTCCCGCTTGTTGCTGTTACGCTCAACGAGTAGGTCTGTTTTGAAGTCGAATCTTGAGTCGAGACTGTCAGGGTGGAGTTTGATGAGCCGTTACCGGGTAGGTAGGTTGTTGACGGTATAGTGACAACAGGCCCTGTCGGTGACACGGTGGCCGTGAGGCTTACTGTGCCTGAGAAGTTTTCATAGCTAGTAAGGAGAA
>VBBG01000029.1 GCA_005882905.1 Candidatus Bathyarchaeota archaeon
GGCGCGGCGGAAGACCAGTAACGGGGGCGTTACTCTTGACCACAAGCATTCTCCTCCTACCCACAATCCTTCTGGATGTAGGTCATCCCGCCAACCTTACGATGACAGCATGGTTCTACATTAGCTACCTCGCTGTGTTCGCAACGTTGGGAGCCTACTACTATTTCATGAAAGGACTCGAAACAGTCTCGCCCACAGTGTCCTCAATAATTTTACCCATCGAGGTGATAGTCGCGGTCGCGTTGTCCGTGATACTCTTCAACGACCCGTTCGATCTCTTCTCTGGTACAGGCGCACTTCTAATAATCGCAGGTGTCGTTCTAGTATCCACTGCGGCCTGACAGTAGCAAAAACAAACTGGTTACTGAGCCACTCTTATTGGTGAGCCCCACAGTTGGGACAATTGCTAGAGTTCTGGTTCATCAGGCCCTGGCAATACTTGCAGCGGACCTGGGCGACCTGTTGGGGAGGCATCTGCTGCTGCGGAGGCATGCCATACCCCGGCATCGGCTGTCCATACCCGGGACCCATAGGCATCCCGTAGCCCGGATTCGGATTATAGCCCGGATTGTATCCGGGCGGACCATAGCCCTGCTGGACCGGGTATCCTCCAGGCATATACCCTGGCATCGGCTGGGGCATGCTGCTGGGCGGCATGAAAGCAACCTGTGTATGACCGGTCATGTCTGGCCGGCCTTTGACCTGGACCACAGCCTTGAGACTGTTCTCAATCGACCCTCCAGCTCTTGTTGGGCGACAGGACGGCATTCCGACGCTGAACGGGAAGGTCTGGGTTGGACCACTCCCAAAGTCGTTGGGCCCGGTGACCTGGACGTCTCTAGAGAAGAGAACATTCTGCCGGCGTTGATGCTCCTGAACCCGCGTATTGTTGATGGTGACCCATACGAGCTCTGTATAATTTTCGAACACTCTAGCCTCGACTCTAACCCCTAGTGATTGGACATATTCGCCCGCCTCGACGTTTACCTTTCCAACTACAGCCTCTCCCTCTACGAAGGTAGGCTTATCGAAGCTGATCCAGACTTTCCCCTTCGGAGCTTTGAGGTGATCAAATAGGCCCAAGACCGTTCTCCGCCAGATATGCGAGCCTTTGCTGGAACCCGCCTATCAACAGAGCGTAACCCTACGGGCGAGGTTATAGAGAAACTCAGAACGTATTCTACCGGAGCCTGCGTGTCAGAAGGTTTAATTTTTCCTCAGGAAAATCGGACTGTTGGACGGAGTAAGAACTGGCGAGCGGACTGGGAAAGAGTGGTCTCTGGTGAGCTACATCTTGGATGAGAAAGAAGCTGGGAACTCTTCGGAAACGGTACAGGACCAACCGCCGAAGACTCCGCCGGTCCTGCAGCGGAAGAGGGCGCTGCAAGCGGAGCCACAAATGGACACGGACGACCGTATCCTGGAGTTAGAGGAAGCACTGAAACTCGAGAAGGACAAGTCGGAGGATCTTCTGCGCCGGCTCCAGTATCTCCAGGCTGACTTTGAGAACTACCGGAGGCGGGTAGAGAAGGAGATGGGGGATGTTAGGAAGTTCGGGAACGAGAGACTACTCTCCGATATCCTGACAGTCAAAGACGAGCTCGAACTGGCATTTGCTAAGGCCCAAGAGAGCAAGCAGAACCCCGCGATAGTGGATGGGGTCGGAATGATCCTAAAGCGCATCCAGTCCCTCCTTTCCAAGGAGGGCGTAGAGCGGATTCCCGGCGTGGGAACCAAGTTCAACCCGGACTATCACGAGGCGGCCATGCGAATCGCCTCCGACGAGGAGGAGGGGACCGTTGTGGAGGAGGTCCGGCCGGGCTACCGGCTGAAAGGCAAGGTCCTCAGGGCGAGTATAGTTAAAGTGGCAGAGAAGAGACCCTTAGAGGAATCTGAAGGCGGAGAGGAGACGAGAGAATGAGCAAGCCTGAGACTGAGAAGATCATAGGTATCGACCTGGGAACGACGAATAGCGCCGCAGCGGTTATGGAGGCGGGACGGCCTCTAGTCGTTCCCAGTGCTGAGGGCCAGACTGCCGCAGGGAAGATGTTCCCGTCGGTGGTCGCGTTCACAAAGGAGGGACAGATGATCGTGGGCGAACCCGCGATTAGACAGGAGGCCACCAATCCTGAGGGGACAATACGGGAGATCAAGCGTAAAATGGGCAGCGGCGACTACAAGGTTCGGATCTACGGGAAGGAGTACAGTCCCCAGCAGATATCCGCGTTCATCCTCCAGAAGATCAAGAGAGACACTGAAACATTCCTCGGACGGCCGGTAAAGAAGGTGGTCATCACAGTCCCCGCCCACTTCAACGACAACCAGCGCCAGGCAACAAAGGACGCAGGAGAAATCGCAGGCTTCCAAGTAGAGCGGATAATCAACGAGCCCACCGCAGCGTGTCTCGCCTATGGGCTCGACAAGGGAGACAAGGAGATGAAGATCATGGTCTTCAGCTTCGGAGGCGGAACACACGACGTTACGCTGATGGAGTTCGGCGGCGGAGTCTTCCAAGTCCTATCCACAAGCGGAGACACCCAGACCGGTGGAACCGACATAGACAACGCCATCGTCGAACATCTACTCACCGAATTCCAACGCCAGACCGGCATAAACCTCCGAAACGACCGGTCAGCTATGACCCGGCTGAAGGAGGCGGCCGAGAAGGCGAAGATCGAACTCTCCACACTGCTCACGACAGACATTGATCTACCTTTCATAGCATCAGACGGGTCTGGACCAAAACACCTCCATGTCACCCTGACACGAGCGAAGCTCGAAGACCTAGCAGGTCCGATCGTCAAGAGGGTCGAAACGCCGATCCGACGGACCCTTCAGGATGCGAAGCTTGAGCCGAAGAACATAGATCGAATAATCCTGATCGGCGGCCAGACTCGAATGCCGCTGGTCAGAAAGTTCGTCGAGGACATAGTCGGAAAGCAGGCTGAGAGAGGAGTGGACCCCATGGAATGCGTCGCAGTCGGAGCAGCAATCCAAGGAGCAGTCTTGGCCGGCGAGGTAAAAGACATCCTCCTATTGGACGTCACGCCATTGTCGTTGGGCGTCGAAACCCTAGGAGGTGTCGCGACGAAGATACTAGAGAAAAACACGACGATTCCTACAAAACGCAGCCAAGTCTTCTCGACCGCAGCCGACTCCCAGACGACAGTCACGATTCACGTGCTCCAGGGCGAGAGAGCCATGGCCTCCGACAACATCTCGCTGGGAATGTTCAACCTGACCGGAATTCCACCCGCACCTAGAGGCGTGCCTCAGATCGAGGTAACCTTCGACATAGACGCGAATGGAATGCTCAACGTGAACGCGAAAGACTTAGGGACTGGAAAGGAGAACAATATCACTATCACAGCCTCCACCAAGCTGTCCAAAGACCAGAAAGAAAAGATGATCAAAGAGGCGGAACAGTTCGCGGAGCAAGACCTGAAGCGGAAAGAGGAGGTTGAGCTACGCAACAATGCCGAGAGCATGCTCTACACAGCGGAGAAGACGAAGGAGGACCTGAAGGACAAGATATCAAGCGACCAGGTCCAGACAATCGACAAGGCGGCCGGAACACTGCGGGCTGCGATGTCAGGGAAGGAAGCCGACAAGATCAAGAGCGCCAGCGACGAGCTAAGCAGGGTTCTGCAGAAGATCGGCGCAGAAATCTACCAGAAAGTCGCGCAAAAGCCAGGCGAGGAGAAGGCTCAGCAGGCCTCGCCTCCGGGGGCCGGCTCGTCTGGAGATGCGGATAACGTGGTCGATGCTGAGTATCGGGAAGTAAAAGATGAGGGATCCCGGTAGAGAACGAGTAGAATGAACAAGGTATGGACAAGAGAGACTACTATGACGTCCTCGGAGTCCCCAAGGGCGCCAACAAAGACGAAATAAAAGCAGCTTACCGCAAACTAGCTTTACAGTTTCATCCGGACAGGAACAAGTCGCCTGAGGCGACGGAGCGTTTCAAGGAGGTCTCGGAAGCCTATGCGATATTATCGGATGATGAGAAGCGGAACCAGTATGACCAGTTCGGCCGAGCCGGAATCTACGAACGCTATAACCCAGAGGACATCTTCAGGGGCGCTGATTTCGACTCGATATTCCGGGACATCGGCGGTTTCGGCGGAATCTTTGAACAGCTTCTACGAGGATTCGGCGGCTTTGGCTTCCAGGGCTTCGCGGGTCCCCAGAGACCCTCCAGGGGAGAGGATCTGGTCTATGATCTCGGAATAAGCTTCGACGAGGCCGCTCACGGAGTGAGCAGAGAGATCGAGGTCCCACGCCTAGCACAGTGCAACGTATGCGGCGGCTCAGGAGCCCAGCCCGGCAGCCAACGGAAGACCTGCAAGACGTGTAACGGCCGCGGCCAGGTGCAACAGGTCCGACGCTCAGGCTTCGCACAGATGATCCAGATCACCACCTGTCCCCGATGCAATGGCGAAGGGACGATTGTGGAGAAGCCATGCAAGAACTGTGGAGGCTCGGGGCTGATGCGGAACAGCACAAAGCTTCAGGTCAAGGTGCCCGCCGGAGCTGACGAGGGACAGAGTCTGAGGCTACGCGGCGAGGGCAACATGGTCCAGGGAGGACGAGCAGGCGACCTCTACGTCCGAATACACCTGAGACCCCACGAATATTTCAAACGGGAGGGGGACAATATCCTCTATGAGACTAGGATTAGCTTTCCAAAAGCCGCGATGGGAGGAGAGCTCGAGGTCCCCTCGATCGATGGAAAGGCTAGTTTGAAGGTTCCACCAGGGACCAAGGCGGGGACGATCTTCCGTCTGGAAGGGAAGGGCTTCCCACATGTTGAAGGCTCGGGTCGCGGAGACGAACTGGTCAGGGTCGATGTAGATATTCCACGGGACCTCAATAAGAGAGAACGGGAACTATTGCTGGAGCTGGCTCGGCTGCGCGGCGAGAACCTCTAAGTCAGATGCCATCCTTCTTCGGCTCACTCTTCTCTGGAACCGGAACGGTCGCGGTTACCTGCGAAGAGGCCGACTGTGCCGGGGCCTCAGAAATCTTCGGTTGTGCCGCGACTGCGATACTCGGCGAAGATTGAGCATCGCCGCCGGACATGCCTAAGATCATCTTCTCAACTCCCCCTCTGATCCTCGGCATGGAAGTCGTTTCTAGCGGGCGCTTGGCGTTCCTTAGGAGCTTGTAGAGCAAGACTACGGCCGTACTAGCTGTCAATCCGACTCCCATTACGAGTAAGGCTATGTATCCTGTCATAGGGTCCAGCAGAATCTGATCAGCGTACGAGCGGAAGAATGTGTTGTGTGTGTACTCGCTCATTAGCCAGTAGGTCAGGAATAGGATGATGCCGGCCTCGACCAGCATTAGGACCTTGACGGAATATGGCGTGACTGCCTCCCGTGGACCCTTCGTCGTGCTCAACCCCGAGAACCGCCCTGTCAGCAACGGAGTCTGAGTGCCGGCCGATGATTTGAGACGATTGTATCTGCGCTGGATTGTCTCGAAGAACGAACGCATAGACGAGTGAGATAAAATTTAGAGGCCGAGCCTATGTCTTGAGTCGCGTCTAAGTAATGCTAGAGCTGCCGGGCCATTATCAATGAGTCCAAAAATTTTCCGTTTCTGTGGACCTTCGCTGGAATTCTGCCAACCTCTCTGAACCCTGCCTTCTGGTACGTGTGGATCGCCGCCTGATTTGTGGAGAGGAATTCGACCTCCAGATTCCTAAGGCCAATTCTTTTCGCTTCTCGAACAAGGACCTTTACCATTTCCCTGCCGATTCCCATGCCCCTGTACACCGCAGTCACGGTAAGACCCAGTTCACCACGGTGTCGGGTCTCTCCATAGTGACCCCTAGCTATATCCCCGTTGGCCACTACTCTTTTGCCGACTTCTGCTAGGACGCTGACCATATCGCCGTTCTCTATTCGCACCATCCGATTGGCGAGCCAATCGGCCTCCTCCTCTCGCGTGACCTTCCGCTCGAAACCTGTGAACACGTCTGAGCCTCGGCCTCGTTGCTTATCATCGACGAGTCCGTTTACGAAAGCGAGTAGCTCGTCGAGGTCGTCCCACGCCATGGGTCTCAAAACTACGGTCTTGCCCCTGACGCTTAATTTTCGGTAGACATGCCCAACCACCAAAACTTCAGACTCCACTCTAGCTGGTTGACAACCAGGCTTTGTAAGCCTTGACGGTTAACATAGAGAGTTGGTTAGGGAAGGAAACGGTCACTAAAGTTGTCTTGACCTACTCAGTTCGAGGAGACTACTAAGTATATATTGTGAAGCGCCTCTACATGACGCAGTGACAGCCACGAGAGAGAGCGAAAGCACTCCACCCTTCCCGACGATTGAGGATCTGGATGAGAGCAACCTCACAGCCAGAGATACTGATGTTATCCAGGCTGTTGTGGAAGAGGGTCTGACAGTATTCACCTTCGATGGGCTAAAGAGGCTCGTTGGCTTGCACCAGGAGAAGCTGTCCCGGATCATTGATCGTCTAGAGGAAGAAGGGTTCGTGGAGAAGGTGCCTGAGGGGTACAAGATCACGGCTAGAGGAAGCTTAGTCGCTCGACCCATGGGCTTGGCCCAACCAACCCTGCCTATTGTCCAGTCGCTTCTCCCCAGGGACGTGGACGTTGAGAGCATACTCTCCCAGTTGAAGGGGCGCTGGTTCGGCAAGCTCCGATGGCTAGGATACGCGAAGAACGATGATGGAATCGTCCTGAAATGGATCGCGGAAGAGGACGGGTTTCAGATAGACGCGAAGTTTACGGACAATTACCTGAGCATCGATGCGAAGATTGTAGGCACAGGAGAAACCAGCGAGGCCGTCAAAGCTGCTCACCTGTTGCTCGGACATGTTTCACGATCATACAATACCCCACGACGGAGGGGCCACATGGTCTCCCCCGTAGTCTTCTACACTGACTTCGCCTAGCTCTGTGACCGGTATCCCGGTATCATTGGTCAACAAATAGGCCATCCTACCCTAATGGGGTAGGTGAAAAAATGAGTAAAACAGCCAGTTCGTCAGCGATTCTGGAATCCGTATCAGACGCTATCGTAGACGTGACCGAGCGAGTATCCAGATCTGTTGTCCGGGTTGGAGCCGGAAGATGGAGAGGCGGCACAGGCACCGTCTGGAGCAAAGACGGGCACATCGTAACAAGCAACCACGTCATCGGAGACATGCGTGAAGTAGAAGTCGGCTTCAGCGACGGCACAAAGCAAGTCGCTAAGGTGGTAGGACGCGATCCCTACTCCGATCTAGCACTGTTGAAGGTGGACTCTAACAACCTAACACCCGTCGAGACGGGCAACTCTGACAACCTCAAAGTAGGACAGTTCGTCCTCGCGGTCGCAAATCCTTTCGGCAGACAGCCAAGCGCAACTTCAGGCATAATCACAAACCCCACGTTCAGTACAAGAAGATGGTGGGGAGGCGGAGGACTCGACAAGGTCCTCGTCACAGACGCACGACTAAACCCAGGCTATTCTGGCGGTCCACTAGTGGACGCTAGAGGCAGATTGGTCGGAATCAACGCAGCCTACGCCAACAACCGGGGAATATCAGTCCCAGTCAATACGATCAAGACGGTCGTCGACAAGCTACTCCAAGATGGAAAGATCAAGCGAGCCTACATGGGCATCACGGCAGAAACAATCCGCCTACCAGACAACCTGGTCGGCCAACCCGCAGGACTCATCATCTACGGCGTAGACCAAGACAGCGCAGCCAAGAAAGCAGGCGTCGCAATAGGCGATGTCATCGTAAAGCTCGACGGCAAACCAGTCGAGACACTCGCAGACCTACGTGGACTCCTTGATGATGGAGCAATCGGAAAACAGGTCAGGCTATCAGTACTGCGCGGGGAGAAGCTCACAGAGCTGACGATAACACCAACAGAAGCAGAACAAGACTAGAGAATCTGCTCCGAAGAAGACTCTGGCTTAAAACCCCAGAGTCCAAACTTTTTTGTGATCTCACACCGACGCGAGAGCTTGTTCCCCAGTATCCAATCGTCGTTTGACTACGGTTAAACAGGGCTTAAGTGTTCTCACAACGAAAGGCTGTATTGGGAAACATTTGAGGAAGGTAATGCTTCTAATCGGCGTTGTACTCTTGCTCTCAGGCGTCATCTCAGAGGCGATGTACATAACCACCTCTAGGGTTGCCTACGGGGACACGGTCGTCTCAAGTGCCTATCTCACCTTGGGCATCCTCTTAATTCTAGTCGGATTCCTTTTCACGCTAAGCAGCGTAAAGATTCCCAAGATTAGAGTTCCTTAACCCAACACAGTTGAGAGGCCTATCGCCGAGTCCCGCGGTCCTAGGACAGTCACTGCCTCGTTATTGACAAGCCTAATCTGCAGACTTCGAAAGAAGCTCAATCCTTGAAACCTCGCGCCTTCTAGTCCGTCCAACCCGCAAACGAGCCTGTCTTGTCCTCAAACGTTCTCGTCTCAACATCCTTCCGAAAATGCTTGGGGATCAGTTTCTGCATCAGAATATTCTCAGTCAGCTGAGCCATTCGATTGGCGAGGGAGTCAGAATACGTTAGGTTGAGAGGAATAGAATATTCCTCACAGAGCTTGGCTAGCGTTCCAACCATGACAGAACGCCCACCCTGGCCGTAGAGTTCGACTAGGACTCGCTCCACATCGTCGAACCGTCTCGACAGATCCTCTCTGTCAATCCCCCTTCTCGCGAGGAAGTCATAGATTATCCGCTTCGTTCTCTCTCCCAGAGTGGCCAACACCTCGTCGAAACAGAGAGAGACCGTCTCGTGGATCAGAGTAATGTTGGGAGTCCGCATATTACTACTGAGCCTTCCAAAGAGTCGAGCGGAGTTCCTCCACCATCCAGAACAGGCTGTTTCCAAGCTTGGGTGGGTCCAGCTTCAATTGTGAACTGGCTTCGAGAATCGTAATGTGCTTGATGATCTTGGAAAACTTGCCGAATAACTCGTCTAGAACTGTATCGATTTCTCCCAGATGTGAGGTCAGATTTGTCAATGGTACATCTCGTCCGCTCTCTAGTAGAGAGAGGACTGATGATAGACAATCCTCTCCCAAGCTACGGAGCGTGTTCGATAGAGAGATCTGAATCGCTGAGTCAAAAGCCGCTCTCTCCAAAAGTCAGATCTCCTTTAGGACACCCCTCCCCGGTCAGGACGTCACGACTACAGGCTCACGTCGAGCGTTATCTTCATTCTACTCATGACTTTGTAAATCTCCGAACAGGCACGATGTCTAGCCAGTGTGCGATCGATAATGTCTCGCTCTAAGTCACAATGTTACCCGAAATATCCCCTCACAGTTTAAGAAAATAGAGGTCGACTGCCGTCCAGAACCCATAAGCGTAGTCTCCGAAGCCATAGACCGGTTCATTTCCCTGTAGCTTCGAGCGGGATCCCCTCCCTCTCAGGAGTTTTAAGAGCACGTGGTGGCACGACCGTGCTGATGCGGGGGTTCCCGAGACCATGCGGGTCGCCGTATTGGCGGGATTCAGGTCAAAGGGGCAGGGCCGCTCGCGGAGAGCTGTGCTCGACTTAAGATCCGACTCACAGGAGAAATCCTGTGGCGTAGGCCTTCATGGGTTCGAATCCCATCCCCCGCACCACTCACATCGTCTCTTCTTACAGAACTCTCAGTCCATTCGCTGTTCCTCTTCACTTCCGCTATGGGTACAGGATTCTCCATAAACTGGAGAGAGGTACATTGAGCGTTGATGAGAATTGGATAGGTGCGAAGCATGTGAAAGGATTTCCGCATGTACGGTCTGCGGGCACCGCGTGACAGGGTTCGACCATATCGGAGTTCGCGCTTCCACTTCACGACGAGAAGAGACGGCCGCGGGATCAGGTCGATCCCGGGTTACCAGTGGATCGGGTGTGTGGCACTTTGCTCGTCCCTGTGGCCACAGATCAAGTTCCGCTGCGGGTTCTCCTCGGGTCAAATACAATGGAGGCCCGCTCTGGAAGACTGGCTATACTTGGCAGAGTGTTTACTGGGGTACCTACTTCACGACTCCAAGCAGTTCATCCTGGGTTAAGCGGGTTGACGATGCGGTTCTGAACATTGAAACGGACAAGGCCTATTCGGGTGGACTTTCTGAGTACAATGTTGGAATGGGCAGGGTCATACCTCATACTATCATCAAAACTAGCCCACCTGGGAGATTATCAGACTCGCAGATCAAACAGGCCCTCACAGGCTGGATCAGCCAAGGAGCAGTCTCGAGCCTCGGAACTGAGGGAGCCTACAACATATTCCTACCACCTGGCGTCACGGTCTCCCTATCACCGCTTGAAGCGTCCTGCAAGGTCTTCTGCGACTACCACAACACTGTCGACAATGCGAAGGGACCCTTCTACACGGTCGAACCATACCCCTGCACACAAGGCTGCAATCAATGCACCAGCGACCCGTTCGACACTCTCACCCAAGGGCTGTCCGAGGAGATTGTAGAGTTGAAGACTGACATGGATCCCGGGACGGGATGGGTTATCGGAAACGAAGAACTCTGTGACTATTGCAACACCAAGTTTGTCTGCAACAGAATCAGCACCGGGGAATACGTCAACGCCTGGTATGACAAGGGAAAGAATGCGTGCTGGAAGGGACCTGCCGGTCAACGTTCCGAGCTGCTCTCGACCGACCTTGACGCACACAGGGTTCGTGTCGACACAGGCTCTTGAAATTACAATCACGATAGAATCCGCGAACGGTTAAATCCCAACCGTCAACCATCATGCGCTCGTGAAAGAGCGAGGAAGGACCCTTCCACCAAAGCTCAGGAAAATATCCGATGGAATAAACGACGCCATTCAGGGGGCAAGGAGAATACGCGAAATGTCAATCCAAGAAGAAGGTCGTGCAAGAGCTGGATAGGGTCAACACGACGCTAGAAGGGGGCCGAGAAGCAGATCTCGAAGATAATGAAACTCTAGGATGCCGCAGAGGGCTTTGAGACACTCCCACCGTGGCCCTAAAGTAATTGCGCGCCCCCAAGGGATTTTAGTCAGCCATCCTTGCCCGACCTTCTCGGACTTGCTCAGAACTTGAGCTTTTCCCGATATGCTGGCAAGTCTAGAAATCCATGTCCCGAGACATTGAACGCTATGACCTTCTCCAACTTCCTACGCTTGCACTCTAGAGCCTGGTCTATCGCGGCTCGTATGGCATAAGCGGACTCGGGGGCAGGCAGAAACCCTTCAACCTGGACGAAAGTCTTAGCCGCTTCAAAGACGTCTCGTTCATCGTCGGGATATGCCACAGCCTCCACGTGTCCGAGATGCTTGAGGTAGCTGATCAGAGGAGCAGCCGCATGATACCGGAGACCATCCGCTTTGATTGGAGTCATTTCAGTCTGGTGGCCGAGAGTGAACATCTTCAACAACGGAGTCTTCTCTGCATGGTCGCCATAGTCGTACCTATACTCGCCCTTGGACAGGTTTGGCGCCGAGGATGATTGGGCCGCGAGGAATCGGCACTCTCGCTTCCCCTTCACGACCTCTCCCGCGAACGGAAGGATGAAGCCTCCGAAGTTGCTGCCTCCTCCTAGGCAACCGATCATAATATCCGGCTTCTCGTCGATCAGGTCAAACTGTTTCATCGTCTCTAGCCCGATAATCGACTGGTGAATCAGCACATGATTGAGCACGCTACCCAGACAGTATGCATAACCCGGGCTCCGCTCGGCATACTCCAGTCCCTCCGAGACGGCTATGCCCAGACTGCCAGCCTGATCGGCATTCTTCTGTAGCAGATCTCTACCAACAGACGTTTCGCTACTCGGGGAAGCGAAGACCTCGCCTCCATAGAGTCGCATGAGCGCCCTCCGGTCCGGCTTCCAGTCATAAACTGACCGGACCCAGAAAATCACACATTTTAGACCCTGAAGGCTCGTAGCGTAGGCCAGAGCTGTTCCCCACTGGCCCGCACCAGTCTCGGTCGAGACACCGACAAGGCCCTCTTCTGCCGCATAGTAGGCCTGAGCGAGAGCAGTATTGACCTTGTGCGACCCGGTGGGAGAGAGATCCTCCCTCTTGTAGTAGAGCCGGGCAGGGGTTTTGAGATATTTTTCGAGCCGTCGTGCACGGTAGAGGGGCCGAGGCCGCCCGGCCTGACGATAAAGGTCCTGAACGTCGCCGGGAATAGAGATCCATTTATCGGTCGAAGTCTCCTGCTGGAGGCAGTGTTTCAGGAGGACCTTCGAGAGGAACTCAAGCCGGGAGGGACCCTCATCCGGGTCCTTGGGTCGCGGAAAATCTCCGGGAAGATCTGCAAGAATGTTATACCAAGAACCTGGAAGGTCGTCGGGGTTGAGAACAACCTGGTCTCGCGCCTTTACTAGGGCCTTTTGCAACTCAGTAGCCGGGCTCTCTTGAGCAAGCCGAGAATTAAGCCTTCAAAAAGACGCTGAGCCTCACCAATGCTGGGAGTGAACCACCTGGCTCAAAGGTCGTCTTCCACGATCAAGCGATGGCGATGGGACATGTCTATCATAGTCAGGATACCCAATTGAGATCACTCCCACCGGGACGAAATCATCTGGAATCCCCAGTTCCTTTCTGAGAAGGTCGGGTCTGAACGCGCCTGCCAGATAGGCCGCCAAGCCCCCGTCAACGACGGCAAGAAGGACGAGTAGCGAAGCACAGCCAGCGTCAAAGTACCAGTAGGGTACAGGCCATTCAATCTCAGTGCCGTCGGGGCGGATCTTGTCAGGCTCATGATACCTATCATGATAGAGCTTCTCACTAACACAAGGCACGATCAGCACCGGAGCGTCTCCCCGGAGCCTGTTCAATTCTCGAATTCTTCGGACCCGCTCAGGCTCAGTTACGACGATAAAGGCCATGCCCTGGCTGAAACCAGCGCTTGGATAGTGCTGCGCCAGTTCAACTATACGACCGACCTTTTCCTCTGGAACAGGCAATGGTTTGAACGCTCGGATCATCCGCCTCTGCCGAACCACCCGTTCGAATTCCATGCGACTGCCCATCGAGGAACCCTCTTGAAAAGAATGCTCTGAAAGAATTCGCGCGTCTAGCCTGTTCTCGCCGCCGACTCTTCGCTCGTCTCGGGCATCTGCCCGATCGACTTACGCGGGAAGCTTAGCACTCGGCCGTGCGCTTTCATAATGTGCTCCCGCAACTGCTCCTCAGACTCTATGAACTGCAGAAAGGCAGAATCGCAGTAGGGACACGTATACTTCATACGACTGGACTAGCAATAGCCTAATGAGACCGTTAAGCATTACTCCCCACGAAGTGCCCAACCTAGACACGAAGAGTCAATCCCGCTCTTTTTCCAGCATCTCGACTGGTCGCTGCCGACGCTGAAACGCAGAGAGACCTACAAGGATCGCTGCAGCTTCTGCAAAGGCGACGAGAACGAGCACAGATCCTGCAAGCGTGACTTTGAAGCCGGAGGACAAGGCTACCAATAGGCCCCCGATTCCAATAATCAGAACAAACGCGAGCGTCAGACTCCGGGATGAATTGTTGTGCTTCCGGAACATTCCCTTGTTGGAATCTGGAGATAGCTGCTCCTAATAGAAAAGAGTCGTCTACCTTTGTCCCTGCAAAAGATTCCAATCCCCTTAAATTCGATCCATTATAGCAGAGATGTTTCCTCTAGGACGCCGGCACTCTTGTTTCCGGCCTAAATTCGAGCGCAAGATTCGGAGTCAAAGTACTTATTCGAAGCAGGGAAGATTGTCTCTCATGTTGAATACCCAGCAGACAAATTTTGAGCTGGAGGATGCTACCAGGAACCGTGAAGGCCCGGCATCGGAAGCTGACAAGTGGAAGGCGGTTCTCGCTAGAGATGAGACCCAAGACGGGACATTCGTTTTTGGAGTCCGTTCGACAGGAATCTACTGCAAACCTTCGTGTCCAGCCAGACACCCTCACATTGAACAGGTTGTATTTTTCCCTGGGCCTGGCGAGGCGGAACAGTCCGGATTCCGAGCGTGCAAACGATGCCGTCCTAGAGAGCAAGGGAGTTCACAAAGAACAGAACTGGTCCAACGAATCTGCGAATTCGTAGAACGCCACCTGGACGAGAAGCTGACTCTCGCCAGCCTCAGTCGAGAGGCAGGTCTAAGCCCGTTCCATTTCCAGCGGACCTTCAAGAGAGTCCTCGGAATCACTCCCCGCCAGTACATAGAAGCCCGACGCCTCGAGAAGGTAAGAAGATTCCTGAGACGTGGTGAGACCGTGACCGACGCCCTCTACGGAGCCGGCTTCACTTCCAGGGGAAGACTCTACGAAAAGTCTCCAGGCCAGCTCGGAGTCAATCCTGGCACCTTCCGAAGAGGGGGTGAAGGACTGTCGATACACTATACGATCATAGACTCTCCAGTTGGACGCCTACTGCTAGGAGCAACCGGGACGGGAATATGCGCCGTCTGCATTGGTGCCTCGGATGAGGCTGTCGAAGCCGCGCTGAAGGAGGACTACTATGCCGCGGACCTATGCCGAAACGATCGTCAGATGAAGAAGTGGGCTGAGGAATTCGCAAAGTACTTTGACGGCAGAGAGTTCCCAGCGGACTTGCCAATAGACGTAAAGGCAACGGCCTTTCAATGGAGAGTCTGGAAACAGATCCAGGCCATACCCTACGGCGAGACCTCTACCTATAGCGAGATCGCTGAGACGCTTGGCAAACCCCGGGCAGTCCGGGCAGTCGCCAACGCATGCGCAAGCAACCATGTCGCAATCTTGATCCCATGCCATAGAGTCGTCGGAAAGAAAGGCGATCTTCGAGGCTACCGATGGGGAGTAAAGAGAAAACAGACACTGCTCTCCCTAGAAGGACATCACTGAAAGGAACCTACCTTGCCTTCTACAGCTCACTGTTACCATCCACGGTTACCAGATCCGTTACCAACAAAGAAATCTCAAAAGCGTTGAGTCGCGCGACGCGAGAGTCCGATCTTGGAAGACATAGCCTCGCGAAGCTGCGCATCATGGGAGACTGCCGCTTGGATCCCAAGTAGGCGAGAGCGCCAGCTTTCGCCTAACCGTCGGGTGTTCCGGGCAGTTTTCACTCCCAGCCAGAGCCGGTAGCTCACACTTATCACACGCCAGCCAAGGTCGAGACTCGACGGAGCAAGTCTGCTTGTCCAACCCGAGCACCAGCCTACGAAAGGCGGTGACGACCCGCTATGCGGTAGCCTTGTACATGAGCTCGGTCCTAGGTTCAGGAATCCTCGTCCTTCCCGGACTGGCTGCTCAGATAGCTGGACCCGCATCACTGATCGCCTGGGTCGGACTCTCGCTCGCGAGCTATCCCCTCGCCTACACTTTTGCCAGTCTTTCCACCCGTAGACCAGAATCCGGAGGGGTGTACGGCTTCGCCAGGGAGAGCTTTGGGCCTCGTGCGGCTAACGCCGTCAGCTGGCTCTTCATCATATGGTACATATCCGGAGCACCGGTGGTCACTGTCATCGCAGCCTCCTACCTGGCCTACGCTGTACCGATGAGCCGAACGTTCATC
>VBBG01000188.1:0-6172 GCA_005882905.1 Candidatus Bathyarchaeota archaeon
TGAAGGAGTAGAGCCCTCAGAGACCTATGTTGCTACGCTCAAGATGGGGATCGCAAAGCGCGCAGTAGGCAGGACGGATGGTCTCCTCTTGAACTTCTGTTCTCCACGGCATGCTAACGGCCTGATCGCAGCGGTCAAACCCCAGATGGTGTCTCCCATCGAATTCGCGTGCTATCTGAAAATCTTCTACTCTTCACAGAGCGACGAGAACGCGCTGAGGCTTCTATTGCAGGAGTTTCTCAACTACGACTCCATGCCTCAGTACCACGAGATGTTCTTGCAAGACGGGACCGCCAAGGCGATCTCGGAAATAAAGCAGAGCGACCATTGGAACAGTGGATCTGTCGAGGTGCCGAAAGAATTGATGGGAATCAGCCTGGCCAATCCCGGGAGCGAGGAACTGCATCAATACGTGCAATGTTTTCGAAAAGCGGGAGTCTCCCTCCCGGTGATCTATCCATACTTCCCAGCCGGCGAGAAGTCCGAGTTCAGATTCGAGACAGTGAAACGAATTCTAGATGTAGTGTGACAAAGCAATTCTTAAGTCGAAGAGTAGTGCGTCGGAAACCCATGCAATCTGTCACCGGCAAGGTTAGACCTGTTCCTTTAGAGTATGCGTCTGTTACACCATATTTGATCGTGGACGGAGTACCAAGACTCATCGATTTCCTGAAGCACACATTCGACGCGGAAGAGAGAGCGTTGATCAATGACAGAGAGGGTCACGTGGGTCATGCCGAGATCATGATTGGCGGTTCCATCGTTATGATGGCCGATTCGACCCGTCAGTACAGTCCCATACCTAGCCAATTGTACGTCTACGTTGAGGACGTCGATCATACCTACAAGCGAGGCTTGGAAGCGGGGGGAGCCTCTGAACAGGTGCCGA
This sequence comes from Candidatus Bathyarchaeota archaeon, assembly GCA_005882905.1. Classification (GTDB taxonomy): domain Archaea; phylum Thermoproteota; class Bathyarchaeia; order 40CM-2-53-6; family 40CM-2-53-6; genus 40CM-2-53-6. The sequence continues at coordinate 890 of VBBG01000188.1, forward strand.
CAACCCAGTTTTACGGCGATCGGACCGCGGCCGTCAAGGACCCTACGGGGAACATCTGGTGGATCGCCACCCGCATCGAAGATGTGCCTCCTCAAGAGATGGAGAGGCGAATGAAGGAACGTTCGTCTACGGGCACCGGCTCGACCCCAGGCCAATAGCCCGAACATCATGACTTTCACGTACAAGAACACTCAATTCTCTCGCATCTGTTTCAGAGACGCTCCAAATCAAATATAGTTCGGAACCGGACTCCAGCGAAAACTGCCGTCTGGAGACCCGACGCGTTTGGTAGATGTAAGCCAGAGTCAAGCCCGAGTTCTGCAGGCTCTCATCGAATCCGAGGGAGCAAAGACCCCCGACGAACTCGCGACGCGGTCGGGTCTCGCCGACTCCGCCATTGCTCGCGCGGTACTGACCCTCTCCCAGAACGGACTGGTAAGGGAGCGGGTCGAGAAGAAGACAGAACTCACGCTGACGAGTGAGGGAAAGTCGTTCCTCGAGGAAGGCCTCCCGGAGCGGAGAATTGTCTCGACTGTCGCCAAGAGCGGTGGACGGCTTGGGCTTGGAGAGGCTCTTAGTCGATCCGGGCTGGACGAGAAGTACGCGTCCATAGTGACGGGCTGGATTAGCAGAAAGCACTGGGGAAGGATCGAGAAGGCCGACTCGGATCTGCAAGTCGTGGTCGATACAGAGCCCGCCAGTGACGAGGATGAGCAGGTTCTGGCTCGCCTGAAGAGTGGAAGCGTCATTCTCGAGGAGCTACCGGCGAACTTGAGAGAATCTGCCCAGCGTCTTATCAAGAGAAACCTTCTAGAGGCTAGAATCAGGAACCTGCGAGAGATCGAGATTACACAAGACGGGAGAAATGCCGTAGCCGGGACCAGGGCGCGGCAAGAGGTGAGCCTGCTTACCAGCGAGATGATCAGCTCTGGCGAGTGGGAGCGAGTCAGACTCCGAAGCTACAACGTGTCGTCTCCAGTTCCTCAAGTCTTTCCTGGTAAGTATCATCCCTACCTACGATTCTTGCGAATGGTGAAGAGGAAGCTTGTCGCCCTAGGGTTTAGGGAAGCCGTTGGACCACTTGTGGAGACGGCTTTCATCAACTGCGACTGTCTCTACATGCCACAGAATCATCCAGCACGAGAGATTCACGACCTCTACTACCTGAAAGACCCGTCAAGGGCGAGCCTCGAACAGTACAGCGATCTCGTGAAGCGGGTTGCGGAGACCCATGAGAACGGCTGGAAGACAGGCTCGACAGGCTGGCGGTACAAATTCTCTCTTGATGAATCGTCAAAGTTGATTCTTCGAAGCCACGGGACAGCGCTCAGCGTTCGGAGTATGATCTCGAAGGACCTTCAGATTCCGGGAAAATACTTCGCCATCGCACGATGCTTTCGTCCGGACATGCTTGACAAGACGCATCTCACAGAATTCAACCAGGCAGAGGGAATTGTTCTTGATCCCAGTCTGAACTTGCGGAACTTGCTTGGAATATTGGAGATGTTTGCCAGGGAGGTTGCGGGGGCGGATCGAGTTCGGTTCAAGCCTGACTATTTCCCGTTCACGGAGCCGAGTGTTGAGTTGCAGGCGTACCGGGAGGGTGTTGGCTGGATGGAGTTTGGTGGCAGTGGAATCTTCCGTCCCGAGGTGACGGAGCCGCTGGGAGTCAAGGTCCCTGTCCTAGCGTGGGGTCTCGGGATTGACCGGCTCTACATGATGCATCGTAAGATCCGGGATATTCGCCAGCTGTTCACTTCTGACCTGGAATGGATTCGGGACCAGACGGTGAACTAGAACGCCAAGCGTACAATTCTCTCTAAACGACCTTGAGGGGTTACTGAGTAGGACGGTTCCTCGCGACGTGGAGGGTCTCAACGAGATTTTGGCGTTCGTCAAGGGTGACGTGGAATCGCTCGAGGGGGACGCGGCCTCGATCGAGGTCAAGGACAGCAACCGTCCCGACATATGGTCGGTCGAGGGAATTGCCCGCGCGCTGCGATATCAGCTAGGAACTGGTCGAACTAGAGAGATCCGCGTTGCTGGCAAGTCAGGCCTCAAAATTGTCATCGAGAAGCGTGTGAAGCCTATTCGTCCCTTCATCTCGACCGCGATAGTCAGGGGTCTTCAGCCCTCGGAGGAGGCGTTGAAGGGCTGGATCTCTCTGCAGGAAAAGCTGGACCTGACGTATGGGAGGAAACGGAAGAGGGCGTCGATCGGCCTGTACCAGGCCGACATGATCGCGTCGCCTCTCTCATACTCGGTCGCCAAGCCTGACGAGGCCAGTTTTGCTCCATTGGGCTCTGAGACGAAGTTGAGTCTTCGGGAGATTGTGACAAATCATCCGAAAGGAACAGAGTATGGAGACATAATTTCCCGTTTTGAAGAGTGGCCGATACTGGTGGATGGAGAAGACAAGATTCTCTCCCTTCCACCGGTAGTCAACTCGAACGATCTTGGAAGAATTACACCAAGTACGAGAAACATACTTGTCGAGGTTACGGGGACAGACACTGAGACTGTTCACAGCACGCTGAAGATCATGGTAGCCTGTCTCGCCGAGCGGGGAGGAAGAGTCTACAGTTGCGTGGAGACATATCCTTACGGCTCGCCGCGTAGAGTTGTGAGCCCGAATCTCAGCCCTACGCTGACGAGGCTGAGCCTGTCCCGGATCAACAGGCTACTCGGCACGTCTCTAGGCTCGAAGGATGCTGCGCGGTTTGCGGAGAAGGCTGGGTACAGGGTACAGCGGGTATCTGGCGACACTCTTCACCTAGAGATTCCATGCTATCGAATCGACATCATGCACCCCGTCGATGTCATTGAGGACATCGCGATCGCACTGGACCTCAACAAGCTGAAGCCGGAGTGGCCCAGGATCTGGACTGTCGGAGACCTCTCAGCAGAGACCATTGAGACTGAGACGCTGGGAGAGATCATGGTCGGGCTTGGATTTCAGGAGGTCCTGACCTACGTTTTGACCTCGACGGAGGTGGTTTCGGCCAAGATGCAGATGGAGAGCGAGAAGGCGGTCGCTCTCTTGAACCCGAAGATGACGACTCACACTGTGATGAGAAACTGGGTTCTGCCGAGCCTTCTGGAGTTCTTGTCGCGGAATACGCATGTCGACTATCCGCAGAAGATCTTCGAGGTGGCAGCAAGCATCGAGCGAGGAGAGGATGCGTCACAACCAGTTAGGGGGGAGAGGAAGGTTGTGGCCGTGACTATTCACGCTGAGGCTGGGTTTACCGAGATTCGATCATCGCTTGATGCGCTGTTGCAGAACATGGGCCAGAGCTTCGAGGTCAAGACGACAGAACATCCCAGCTTCTTGTCAGGAAGATGCGGCGTTATAGTTTCCGCTTGTCGAGATATTGGAATTGTCGGAGAGGTAAGCCCAAAGGTTCTCCGAGCTTGGGGGCTCAACCTTCCGGCAGCGGCCTTTGAAGTCAATGTTTACCAGAAAACTCCGTCAGGAGTCTAGAGGAGTGCCGAGCAAACTAGTCCGTTGCGCTGATTGTGGTTGCTCACCCGAGGAATGCCGAGTAGCGGAATCGCCTAACGATTGTCCGAATTGTACGCTTGAGCCTTGTTGTTGCTGGACAGCAGCCGGAGATACGGGCGTATCAGGTACGGATGGAAATGGTTGAGAAAAAGTTCGTAGTTACTCCGTGGGAAGTGTCGGGAATTGTCGATTATGAGCGTCTCATTCGCGAGTTCGGGACCCAGCCGATAAGTGGGGGTCTCGCTAAGCGTCTCGAATCGAGCCTAGGCGACACGGCGTATTTGGTCCGGCGCGAGATATTCTTCTCCCACCGCGACCTGAACCTGGTCTTGGACGATTATGAGAAGGGGAAGGGTTTCTTCCTCTATACTGGTCGAGGGCCGAGTGGGCCGATGCATATTGGCCACATTCTCAGCTTCTACTTCACCAAGTGGCTCCAGGACAAGTTCCAGACGAGGGTCTACATTCAGATTACTGATGATGAGAAGTTTCTAGAGGAGAAGCGAGGCCTCTCCTATGAGGATACACAGAAGTGGGCCGCAGAGAATATTCTCGAGATTGCGGCTGTAGGCTTCGACCCTGACAAGACCTTCATTCTCCAGGACACCGAGTTTGTGGGACACGCCTATCCGTTGATCTTGAAGATTGCCCGTCGGGTCAACTATAGTACGGCCAAGTCGGTCTTTGGCTTCACTGGCGAGACGAATATCGGTTTCAGCTTCTATCCCGCCATCCAGATCCTGCCGAGCCTCTTCGAGAAGAAGAGATGTCTGATACCATCAGCGATTGATCAGGACCCGTACTGGAGGATACAGCGTGACATCGCTGAATCGCTCGGCTATCATAAGGCAGCAGCTATTCACAGCAAGTTCATGCCTCCATTGACTGGGATGCGGGACAAGATGAGCTCGTCCAAGCCTGAGACAGCCATCTATCTCAACGATGATGACAAGACCGTCCGGAACAAGATCTACCGCCACGCATTCTCAGGCGGACAATCGTCGATAGAAGAGCATCGAAAATTGGGGGGTAATCCTGATGTTGATGTTCCGTTCCAGTGGCTGTACATGTTTTTCGATCCGGATGATAAGAGGATAGAGGAGATACGGTCCGAGTACAAGAGCGGGCGAATGCTGACGGGTCAGATGAAAGACATTCTGGTAGAGAAGGTTACGGGATTCTTGCGGAACCATCGGGAACGGCGGGAGAAGGCACGGACACAGGTACACCTCTACAAGAAAGACGGCACTTTGGCGCGTGAAATGTGGAAGCACGACTTCAGCAAATCATAGTATTCCTGAGAGCAACAAACGGTACCCGGTTCATTAGTGGAACTTTTCTCCTCTCTCGAACATCTTGACTATCTGACTAATCTTCGCCTTCCGCTTCTCATTGCTTGTTGTGGTCTCAAGTCTCAATGCTTGTCGACGGTTTGTTGTGACGTCTAAAAGGAAAGAGGGGCGGGAAGCGGTTTTTGGTCCGCTTCTAGATGATGGCGGGGACCGGGGTCTTTGCGAGTAGCTCGTCGAGGCGTTCGAAGGATTCGTTGATTCCTTGTTCCAAGCCTGACTGCATCATGGCGTCCCGGTCAGCAACCGTCTGAAAGACGTCGTGAATGATCAGCCTCGTTCTTCCGCCAGGCAGATCCTCGAACCGTGCAGTCTCGAGACTAACATGTCCCTTTTCGGGTAGTCCTTCGAATTCGAAGGTGCCGATGAGTCGTTCGGGTGGTAGAACCTCATGGTTCACGCCGTGGAATCCATATTCGGTGCCATCTG
>VBBG01000188.1:6257-11776 GCA_005882905.1 Candidatus Bathyarchaeota archaeon
TCGGGGCGCGTCGAATTCCCTTGTTATGAAGGCCTCCTGTTTTCCCTGCTCTGCCATAACACTAGTCTTGTTTCTTACCATTCATTCACCTCCTCGTGTGATGCCTCTTTCCTTTCTCTGCCGCGAGTAGATTGTCGAGTCTGTCAAAGCGCTGGTCCCAGAGGTCTGTCGTATGCTTGATCCAGCCTTCTAGGCTGTGCATCGTATCAGGGTTGAGACTGTAAATGTGCTTCTGAGCGCGCCTTTCTATCTCAACCAGTTCCGCCTCGCGTAGGACCTTGAGATGCTGCGAGACTGCAGGATTGCTCATACTGAAGTTATCGTAGATGTCCGTTGCGGACATCCGACCATTTGCCGCCAAGAGCTCTATTATCGTACGCCTCGTAGGATCGGCGAGAGCATCGAACAACTGCTGGCCCGGTACGTTGCTGCCTTCTCCATGCAGAGACAAGTTGCTAAGCGGTAGCTTAATTAAGCTTCCACTTAATCAATCCTACGAACATCCGTCCTCTATAAGGATCCGTCGGGGCCCTTCTTCCCCTATCCTGGTTTTTCGCGGTAAAGGACTTGGTCCCTGTGAAACTTGCCTATCAGGGCTGGACTTAGCGGAGCGAATCTCTGGTCTGCGAGTCTGCGAAGAGCTGGACCCTTCCGCAGTTCTGACAGACGAACGCGTCTAAATGGAGAACACCCTCTCCGAGCTCTGCCCAGTTTCCAAAGAGAAGATGAGCGGCCCCACTCGTTCCTCCTGTCCGGAATGGAATGTCGCCCATGTCAGCCATAGCAGTGTTGCAACTTGGACACTTCACAGCAAGACTGGTCTGAGAAGATGACTCTGACAATTCTCTCTGTAAGAGTTGCAGCTTACTCACGCTTAAGCTTTCATCACTCACAGCTTACCGGCGTCGTTGAGAGTGACGGTTATTGATCCTTCTGATCCTTTTAATGTTGCAGTAGTTCGTGGCCAGAAGTACTTTGGTGCGGACAAGTATCCGCACCCGAGTCCGGGTGAGAAACGGGTCCTGATAAAGATCGAAGCTACTCGCGTGATACCCCGGCACACGCGAACACAATGATAGAAAACCAAGACAGGAAGAATCAGGGCAACCTAGCCCAGCGGTCTGATCGTAATCGGTCACGCTAAGATAGCTGAAATGATGATGAGCTTAGACCAATGAGATCGTTAGAGATCTGACCATTCAACCCTTTTCTTCCAGCCTGAGGATCATAAGATGGAGGCGGCGGGGTTGACTAGAGGCACCGAACGACCTTCTCTAGAGAGGCTGGTCTTCTCCTACTAGCATTGAGGGTCTTCTCTCTCAGGATGTGGCGGAGAGCCATGTCTCTGGTCATCTTCCTGTTCGGCGTCACGGTGCTATACCTCGTTTACCTGGCATTGACCATTGTTCCCTCCGGGACTGATCCACGAACTGCCAGTGAAGCCTTGGCAAAGGATCCCCGAGCGGGTTTTGCCGTGGTGATCCTCGGAGGTCTGTTTCTTGCCGGGCTAGCTCTTGCAGGTTCCAGATTTGCATACTTCGCTTACACAAGAATCAAGGAGCCAAAGCATCCGAGCCTGGAACACAAGCCTCCTGCCCTCAGATTCTCTCGCTGCCCCATATGTACCGAGAACATTCCATTCGGTTCGCTAGGTAGCGACTTTCGCAGACACCTGAGAGGAGAACACGCTGATTATTGGAGGTGGAAGCGGAATTGGAGCATCGCGATCACTGTTGCCTTAGTGACGTGGATGCTACTTCTATTCCCACTACTCATCTTCGGCATCATCCCAGGAGCAAGGACGGGCGCAACGTCGGCGACATTCTACGGTATTGGTGGCTACATCTCAGTGGAAGTTGTAGTCATGATTCTTGCCGGATGGTCTAGTCGAGCGAGGACGAGACGGTTCAGACAAGAATGGCAACAACAACACCCGCTACACCTCAGAACTTACGGGAACTTGAAGGGTGTAAAGGCCAAGGTCAAATTCAATATCGGTCGAACATTCATCTTCAAGGACCCGTTTCTTCCTTTAGAACTGCTGCATCCTGCCTCATTGCTCGTTGTACCTCTAGTATTGTTGTTAGGCCGGTTTACTCTGAGAAGAGTGACCCTGAACACGTTTGAGAGCGGCAGGCTCTGGCTCTACGACGCCTTCGACACTCTCACCTCATTCGAGGTCAAGAGTCTCTCACCAATGGAGTTCGACACTGAAAAAGTAGTACTCGTTCTTGAGACAGGTTCCCTCGAGATTAGAACTGAAAACTCAGCTGACCTTGAGTCCATCCGATCCGTTGTCCGTGCGGCAATCATTCAACCCTCAACCTGACACTCTAGCACGTTCAGCCAAACAGACCGACAACCACGAACCTCGAAATGTCTTTCACCGATGAAAGATACAATAGTGAACCCTTTGCTCTTAGAAACAACTGACCCCTGGTTGTTCGACTCTCAGGCTCTGGATTCTTTCAGGAAATCAGGCGAGATCGTAGCCAAGCTGAGAAAGGACGTCCCGGTAATGGTCAAACCAGGGGTCCAGGCTCTCAGAATTTGTGACGAACTCGAACAGAAGATGCGGGACCAGGGTGGCAAGCCTGCGTTCCCCGTCAATGTTGGGATCAATGAAGTTGCGGCCCACTACACCTCGCCTCCGGGAGATACGTTGACGATACCGTCAGGTTGTCTAGCCAAGATTGATTTCGGGGTCCAGGTCGACGGCTATGTTACTGATACTTCTGTTACGGTCTGCTTCGAGCCTAGGCTTGAGCCGTTGGTCCAGGCGGCTGATGAGGCGTTGGGGAATGCAATTCGGGCGTTCAGACCCGGGGTCAAGTTGTCGGAGATTGGACGGGTCGTGCAGTCGACCATCCAGAAGTATGGGCTCCGGCCGATAAGCAACCTTACAGGTCACAAGATCGAACGGTATTCGATACACGCGGGAAAGTCTGTCCCGAACGTTGGTGGAATGAACGGGACAAAGATTGAGGAGGGCGAAGTCTACGCCATAGAGCCGTTTACGACGCTGGCGAAGGCGGCGGGAATGGTGACGAACGGGTCCAGCGCCTACATCTACAGATTTGTTAAGCCTAGGGGAGCGACCTCGGAAGATTCGAAGAAGGTCATCGCGTATATCCAGTCAAACTTCTCCACACTACCCTTCGCGTCCAGATGGCTCGACAAGACATTCGATAGAGAGACTACCAAGAAAGCACTATACGACCTAATAAAACACAAATGCGTCAGCGCCTACCCAGTCCTCGTAGAGCAGACAGGCAACCCCGTTGCCCAGTCAGAACACACAGTCCTAGTAAACCACGACAACTGCACAATTCTCACAGGACCCTAACCCCGGTCTCCATTATTGCTTTCCCATCTAGGGTTCTCAGCGGCTTGCATGCCGACAACTGAGTCCGGGGGGACATAGGTGGACTGTGGACCTAATCATGGATGACCACACAATTTTTCCAACGCGACCGAGAGACTTGCATCACTTACGCCCGCGCGTTTCACACTATAAGCCCGGTCACGTAGATGACTTGACGAATCAATCATGAGAACAAGCCCGCGCACTGTAACTTCTCGGAATTAGGCGGAGTTACATTTCTCACATTGGACGGGCACACATCTTGACTAAAGACTGGTCTTGGCTGGTCTAAGGAAACCTCCTCTCTGGGCTCTAATCTTGATACTCATTGCGGGGTCAGCGTCTGTCGCGTATGGTGCCTACGCCGTTGTCAGCAACAGCCAGAACACGAGGGAGTCGCTCATCTTCGAATCCTTCAACATGGTCTCGGGTACGAACGTTACCCTGTCGATTCGGAACACCGGCACTGCCTCGGTCGTGTTCACATCCTATGCTGTGAAGGACGTTGCTGGAGATCAATATCTTCTTAGCAGCTGGCAGGGACAAAGTATAGACCCGAACACACAAGTACCGGTCAACATTCTCATTGGCTCGTCCTGTCCCAACTGCGTCCTGACAGGAAGCCCGTTCACGTTCGCGCCTGGCGATGCCATGACGTTGGTAACATCGCGGAGCAACCCGTTCACCTTCTACCTATCCTAAGCTAGGGGAGAGCAACTGGTCAGATATTGGTTCGAAATGGGATGGTTATCGTCTTCCTACTGCCAGTACGTTTTGGCAGTCTAACCTTCCACTAAGCGTATTACAAAGCAAGTGAGTTATGGTACTGGCATTTGGAGAGGCTATGCCGTCGCAGCTGGTACGAGTGGATGAAATCAGGTCCAAGTCCTCACAACGGAACAGAATGGTCTGTTAGCGATTGAGACGCCCAAGCCCGATTGCAATCGTATTGCTAGCGACCGGGATTCCCCCCGTGGCGTTTACAATTGCCCTTTTTGTTCTAGGAAGCATACCCGACAATATCGCTCCTCCGCTTACCATCGCCTTTGTGCTCATACCTATGGTTGTGTTTCTTCCACTCTTTGCCTTCGTTGGCTTCAAAGACGTCGCACGGAGAACAAGACGGCAAATCGTCAGAACGAAGACACTAGTGTTTCACTGTCCGATATGTGACGCGGGGATTCCACATGCTGGTCTCCGAGAACTCAGACGGGCGAGACGTGAGCACATTGAGACTCTTCATCCGGAGTTCTTTCATCATGCGAGGAGGATCAACAAGCTTGCTGTTCTTTATTGGGCAGGTTTGATCTTCCTCGCAATAACGGCTACGTTCTGGTTCTTTGTGAAAAGCTACGTCTTATCACTCGCAGGCTTTCTTGCAGTTCTACCTCTCCTATATTTTCTGAACTGGTTTTTCCAGAAGCAAGTCAGGGAATTCAGGAGACGGTGGACCGAGCACGCGTCCGCCCAGCCCCTCAAAAATACTCCTTGAAGCTGACCATGGTCGGGGACCCGTGTAGGCGGTAGGGTAGCTAGGGATGCCTGTGTATCTCTGAGAACCCTCCTCGGGGGTTTAGGGTGGACTAGTTTTCCGCACTGCCTAAATACGAGACTTTTCTCAGCATTCTACGGTCTCCAGTCAATGGGCCAATCAAAAGTCATAGAATTCCTGACTCTTCTTCTCATTGTTATCGGATTCTCATCCTCAATTTTCACACTACACGCTGCGACCTATACGCCAGGGGTCAGCGTGGGTCAATGGGCGAAGTACGAGACGCTGTACGATAGATGCCAATCGACCGACCCGACGATGTGCCAGAGCCAGGGCAATGGGGATTTGAACGACACAGACTATGGACTGATCCGGATAGTAGACGTTTCTGGGACAACGGTTACCTTCCAACTCTTCACCCAGTACAAGAATGGGACGACCTCCTCGGTAGTAGCGCAGGTCGATGTCGCTACCGGATATTCCAACGTCTCAAGCATTGGTTCCGGGGCTCCGTCCGACTATTTTGTGCTAGCGGGAGGCTTGCAGATGGGCGACCATATCTGGAACTTCGACACTGCTCCTACGTTTAATCTGACAACTACCGAGCAAGTTTTCGGTGTGCCAAGGTCAATTAACTTTCTCAACTACTCGTCCTCTTACAGT
>VBBG01000189.1 GCA_005882905.1 Candidatus Bathyarchaeota archaeon
GTGAGAGGTGGGGTCTGCCGTCCGGTCTTACCGTGGCTGCAAGCGTGAGGACTCGGCTATTGGCGAGTTCGATAACCTCGTTGGCAGTTAGGGGATTCTGACTATAGACTTCCTTGGTGTGAGAGCTGGCCTGGCTTAGAGAGTTCTTGAGGATCGAGTCTAGGCTGGACAATGCTGTTTCGGTTCTGAGAAACGATAGTGGGATAAGACGGTTGCCTATTTGATAGGCCTTGCAGCCTCTCCTACGAAGGGATTTGCGAGCTTCTCATCGCCAATGGTGGTCTCAGGTCCATGGCCGGGATAGACTGTTGTGTCATCGTCCAGCTTGAACAGCCTCTCCCTGATGGAGCGGATGAGAGTGTCGAGGTCTCCTCCTGGAAGATCCGTCCTTCCGATTGACTGGTTGAAGAGAGCGTCACCTGTCAAGACGTATCCGTCGCCGGTTAGGCTGATGCTGCCGGGCGAATGGCCTGGAGTGTGGAGAACATGGACCGTCTCATCTCCCACCTTCAGAGAGTCTCCGTCTTTGAGGTAACCATCGGCCCTGGGCGGCGGGGGAACCTCGAATCCCATGAACTGACGCACGCGCGACTGCATCGACTGTAGTATTGGCAGGTCTTCCGGATGGATCAAGAACAGAGTCTTGGTTGCTTTCCGGACCCCGTCGACGCCCAGCACGTGATCAAAGTGAGTATGCGTCGCAACAATGCGCGTTGTTTTGGCGTTGATGTCTTTGATGAACCTCACAATTCTCTCTGGCTCGTCGCCTGGATCGACGATCATCGCCTCTGCTCCGGATTGAAGGAGGTAGCAGTTCGTTTGCAAGCGGCCGACTACAATGGTATGGATATTCATGGTCAAGACTCTAAACTCGGAGGATAGTCATTGCCGATATCAGTTAACCGTTCTCTGCTCCCATCACGAATCAAGCATAGCTTTGAACGGGGTGAGACGGATTTTCATTTGCGAATTCCAGGCTCAGAACACGCTAGAAACCGTTTTGCGACTCGCAAAGGCGAATCTTTGCTCTAGCAGAATAAGCGCTTCGAATAGCTGCGGCAAGGGTTTTCAGCTCATAGGTATCCGTGTCTATCTTCAAGAAGCCAAGAACTTATAGATAGTAGGGTCCAAGCCCTGAACATGAAGAAAATACTCGCAATATCAACACTAACAATTGCTGCCTTAATGCTAACCCCAATGAGCATAGGCCCCGTAACGAGCCTGCTCAACTTCAACTACGCACCGAACCTGAGCTATGTTCAGCTCGGGCCCTTGACGACCCTACCTCAGGGACTTCCTCTCTGCAAAAACGCCTCTCTCGGAAACATCGTCTGCTATTCACCGCCGTTCATCAAGAAAGCATACGGGTACCCATCCACCGGAGTCCTCGATGGCACGGGACAGACGATCGTCATCGTTGACGCTTTCGGAAGCCCCACCGTTGAAAGTGACCTGGCACTGTTCGACTCGCTCTTCGGAATCCCGGCCCCCCGATGCACGGAGTGTTCTCATGGACAATCGAGACAAGCCTTGATGTGCAATACGCACATGCAATGGCCCCAGGGGCCAACATCGTCCTTGACGTAGCAGCCACCTCCTCAGGAAACGCTATCAATGAGGCAGAGGCTGCGGCGATCGCCGCCTTTCCGGGCGCCATCTTCTCACAAAGCTTCGGAATACCTGAGATCTTTCTTACAGCCAACAATGGCCAGATAATGCAAGCCCAGACCAACTACGCGAGCGGAGTCGCCATGGGCGACACTTTCTTCGCTTCAGCAGGGGATACCGGCGCAGATTTCGGCTTTGGTACTGAAATGTCCAACTTCCCAGCTTCAGATCTACACAACACCGCCGTAACCGGCACTCAGGGACTTCCGTACAATGCAACTGGAACTCTCACTCCCTGCCCAACCTCTACACCTTTCTCATGCACATCAGGCCTTTCCAGCTACCACGGACCCTGCGTGCTCGGCCGCACCGTTCCGCCAAACTGCGTACCTGACGGCTATGGCGGGGAACAAGTCTGGAACGAGCCCAGCTTTGGAGCCGCCACAGGTGGAGCACCCAGCATTATCTTCGGCGTCCCATCATACCAGACCGGTCTAGGCTTACCGGCCAGAGGCCCAGACGTGGACTATAATGGAGCCATCGATGGTGGAGTCTTAGTGGTCTACGGAGGCTTCGGAAGCCCAGTCCTGTTCATCGTCGGAGGAACCAGTGCCGGCTCACCGCAATGGGCTGGCATCGCAGCTTTGGCGAACCAGGCTCGCGCTAGCCTAGGCAAGGGTCCAATCGGCGACCTGAACCCAGTCCTCTACAGTATCTACCACAGCGCCCGGTATGCGACCGACTTCCATGACATCACTGTAGGCAACGACCAACTGGTTGGATCATCCGTTGGCTTCTCGGCAGGAACGGGCTATGATCTCGCATCAGGCATAGGCTCACCTATCGTCGACCAACTTATCGTCGACCTAGCAGCATCATAGGCTAAAGTGAAGACCGTGGGAGGACAACCCTCCCAAACCCTCTTTTTGTTAGAACGCCCCAAAAATATCACGGTAAACTCTGCCTTCGGTCCATCCAGGTCGCGGCCTAATTCAACGCCGAGCTGGGAACGGCGGAATCGTTGTACAATTTCCGACCGCTGTTGCTGGTTTCATGCATCTGTACCTGTTGGCGAGAATGATTAATGTGATCACCGTCCCCAAGGCTGCCAGCACAGGGCCTAGATACACAGTTAGCAAAGCAAATTTGTCCACTGGCACTGTAACTCCGCCAACGCTCCCCGATGCCGGGGCGAAGACTTCAATCCGGCTATTGCCAACTCCCGATGGGTTGCCCGTATCAGAGACGTAGACATTTCCCGAATTGTCAATCGCTAGACCCTCAGGATAGACTAATTGGCCGTTTCCCGAGCCCACTGTTCCGAAGGATGTGAGAAACGTGCCGCTTCCGGTAAACTCTTGGACCCGGTTATTGTAAGTATCGGCCACGTACACGTTTCCAGCTAAATCCAAAGACAAATGCCCCGGAAAATTCAACTGTCCATTTCCTGAACCAAAGCCTCCCCAAGTGGTCATGAAAGTACCAGAACTCGTGAACTTCTCGATACGATTGTTGGACGAGTCGCTGACATACACATTGTTCGAGCCGTCCACTGCAATCCCTATTGGACCGATGAACTGGCCGTTACCTGCGCCAGAGGACCCCCATTCTGCGATGTAATTTCCCGAACTGTCGAACTTCTCGACTCTATTATTGGAGTAATCCGTCACGTACACATTGTTTGAGCTGTCGACCGCAACGCCGAACGGGCTATAGAATTGTCCATTGCCGGTCCCGAACGTACCCCACGTTGTGATGAAGGTGCCGTCTGGAGAGAATTTCTCTACTCGATTATTCGATGAGTCGGCCACATAGACGTTCCCAGCATGGTCGAGCGCGATTCCGACTGGAGCGTTGAATTGGCCGTTTCCGGTTCCAGTCGTTCCCCAAGCCAGTACAAAAACTCCGGCTAGTGAGAACATCTGAACCCGATTGTTTCCCTCATCCGCGACATAGACATGGCCTAGGCCGTCAAATGCGTCATCATAGGGACTAGAAAACATGCCCGGTCTTGGGTATGTGAGACTCGAGAGGTAGCCTCCTGTCCCAGCTGATAGTTTCTGAATCCTAAAGTTGTTTGAGTCCCCGACATAGACGTTCATCCCGCTGTCGACGGCCACGCCAACCGGACTGTTGAACTGTCCCGGGAAACCGCCTGTTGAGCCTGAAATCCAGACAGCCGTGTCGCTGCACGCGCTAAACTTCACAACATCGTTCTCAAGATTGTCGGTGACGTATACGTTGGACGCGTTGTCCGTCGCAACCATCGCAGGCTGCAACAGCGAGCTGCTCCCCCATGCGCAGACGAAACCTCCCGTTTTCGTGAATTCTGTAATATTACCCGACTGAAATGAAGTGTCACTCACGTAGACGTACGTGGGCCCTACTGCGACCCCGAAGGGGCTCTGAAACTTTCCAACTAGGTTCGAGCCTAGACCACCAAACGAACTTACGTAGGTTCCGTCGCTTCTGAAGATCTCTACCCGCTGGTTTCCCTGGTCTGCGACGTACACGAAGCCTGTAGCATTGACGCTCAGACCTATAGGGGTCCTGAGGACGTTTGTCGTATTCCAAGTGCTCCAGGACGTAATGAAAATGCCTGCGTTCGTAAACTTCTCAATGTTGTTGTTGACTGAATCTGTAACGTACACGTTTCCCGAAGCGTCAAGAGCAGCGCCTTCTGGATTGCGGAACTGTCCAGGTCCTATGCCGTAGGATCCCCATGAGGTGACGAATGATCCATCTCTTGCCAGCTTGACTATGGCATAGTTCTTGGCGTCAGCGATGTACACGTTGCCCGAGGGGTCCACCGTAACCCCGTTGGGCATCATCGGACCGCCGTACGAGCCCCACTGCGAAGAGTAACTGAAAGAAGAATCTCCTACAACGGTAGGGATAGGCCCTGCTAGAGTGGCCTTAATCCCAGCTTCATGACCGCCGATCGCATTCGCAATCGAGAAAAAAAGTACGAGGAAGATGGTTCCGCAAAGGCAGTACCTTGACCTTCTCGCTATGCCTCTCTGAGAGATGCGCGAATTCGTCTTTGGTTTGGAGCTACCACGTCCTTTTCGTGCGAGATTGTTGAGACGATGGCGCTGTGCGCTTGCGGAGGCTTCGCCTTGAACATGGGATATTAGAGGATAGAGCAACGATGCCGCCGCCCATCTTTCAAGTTACTATTCCCGTAGAAAACGCTTTCCTGAAAGACACCCGATTCGGTTGAGAGGAACATCGGTGGCAAGCCCCCGCTGGCTCCTTGTCTCCAGAGAGTGGGATAAGTGGGGGAACGAGGACTCACGGAGTCAATATGAAAGTGGCCTTTCCGAGACAAGTCATCAATCCTTAAAGTGGAACTCCACATCGGCTCATCGTTCTCGATTGAAACCATTCCATCGGGTTGTCTTCGGCGACTGCAGGACTATGAAGGAAATCCCTGATGGCACGATCCACCTGATGGTCACGAGCCCACCATACTACAATGCACCTTTCGACTATCCCGACCTCTTCGAGAACTACGCAGAGTTCCTCCAACTTGTTCGAGATCTGTCCAAAGATCTGTATCGTGTGATGGCCCCTGGGCGGATAGCATGCTTCGTCACGGACGATATGCTTGTGAAGGGTCAGAAGTATCCTGTTGTCGCTGATACCACGAGGCTAATGCTTGATGCAGGCTTTCGATACAGAGATAGGATCGTATGGGTTAAACCCAAAGGTTACGTTCGAATAAGCCGTCGTAGCGGGGTCGTAATTCAGCACCCCTATCCGATGTACTATTATCCGGACAATATCCAAGAAAGCATTCTCGTCTTCCAGAAGGGGAAGTTCGACTACTCATACTTACGAGGACTCCCTGCAAAGGATCTCGAGAAGTCGAGAATTCCGATAGACGCCTACAATGGTGAGGAGTGGGCTCTGACTGTGTGGAACATTACAAACGTTCTGCCTATGGGCCAGCGTTTGGAGAAGGGCATAGCAGCATTCCCAGAAGAGATTCCGAAACGGCTAATCAGACTCTTCAGCTTTCACGGCGAAACAGTTCTGGACCCGTTCCTGGGATCGGGAACCACCATGAAGGTTGCCGAGGAACTTGGGCGTAGCTGCTGGGGTTTCGAGATAGATCGCGGATTGGAAAAGATCATCAAGCTGAAACTCGCTAGTAGCCGCCAGTCGCGCTCGAAGATTGAGTTTCTCTTCCGGAGCGACACGAATAAGTTTCGTAGATTGGCGCGGGGAAGAATGAAGAGCCCGTCTCGGACTATCGCAAGATAGCTGGCTCAGCGCGTATGATAGGGGTTCAATTGTTCCAGTATGGTCTTGTCGTTATGAACTGCAGCTTGGCCTCTAAGAGGTCCTTGTAGAATTCATCATCGCTCTCATGCATCTTCGATAAGACCCTGCTGGCCGTCTGAGGACCAATCCCATAGACAGACTGAGCAATAACCGCTCTCCTCCCATAGGCGATAACGAGGTCGGCAGAGCGTCGCGCCCTTGTCAACGCCTTCTGCTCGTTCTCGTCCAGTGTCGCCTTGTTTCGTTTTTTGTGGAGAACGCTTGTCACATAGCCACTAGACCAGAAAACAGGAGCTAGGAGTTTGGAATCACACTTGGGACAAGAAGGATGGTCGGGTAGACCAGCGATGGTAATGTCATTGGCGAGGTTCGCGCATTCGAAGCAGAGCAGGTCGATAGCTCGTCCTTCAATTGAGATGCGAAGCCGCGCCATATTGTCGGCCGCAACATTCTCCGGAGCGATCAGCTCCGGAATGTCAACATGTCGATAGAGAATGTGGTAGGCCAGTGGTGTCGGCTTGTCCTTTGACCGGAAGAATCTGACTTCCATGTTTTGTTCTTTGATCTGCTTGAAGATCTTCTTGACTCCTTCAAAGTCTGCCCGTTCGACTTGAGCCTCACGAATCGTCTCGTCGTAGATTGGGGTTAGCCGGAACCGGATCTGTAGCTCTTTCATTGCGCCACCATACATGAGTCGTCCACGGCTCAACGCTCCGAACCTCTCAGCGATCTGCTTCATCTGCAACTCCCAGGGAAAGTGCCGGTGCAAGACACCATGACATGCGCCTCCAAGTACCGGCTCGTCAACTCCGAAGACCTGTTTCAGGAATAGATCCTCAAGATCCAGGTCTGCTGTGTCCGCTGTCATCTCGTAGAGTATCCGGTAGGAGTCCCACCACCACATTCGCACAAGACCCTGACGTCGGAAGAGTTCCTCGATCACCTCACCAAGGGTGAAGTTGAGGACGTCTCCGAAGTGAGTGTGAATTATGATGTAACGATCGAATCCTTCGATCAGAACCCGATCGTTGGTCGGGACGGGTGCGCCGGTGGCTCTGTGAGTCTCTATCTCCTCGACGACTCTGCGTACCCCGTACGGGTCCGCGGGCCATATTCGCGAGAACTTCTCGACAACAGGAGCCCGGGTCTTGTGTTCGTCCAACAACCTATCGATCTGTTTCCGGTATTCTCCGACTCGGACGGCAAGAGCGCCTGGCACGGGGAGTATCTGCCCGTCCCATCCCGGAATGGCTGCGGTGGGATCGTTGACGGGTAGGACGTACACCTTGCCATCGTCGGTGATCTGTTTCATCTGCCAGACCCGTCCCTTGACGATAAAGTTGAGGCCGACGTGGGCCATGGTGAGCATGAACTCTTCCCCGAGAATTCCAACCGACTGCTGGTTGGTTAGATCGATCACGGGATAGCGCCGCTCGTCGGGGATCATGCTGAGGTTCTCGTAGTAGTACAGTCTCGTCCGAGAGGTCCGGTAGAGATCCTGATCGTCTCGTCTGAGGTAGCCCATCTTCCGCATGAACTCGACAACCTTCTCCAGCTCAGCATCCTCAAGCCCAGAGTAGGGAAACGCTCTCGACAGGACTTGCTTGATGTGGGCGAAGGGGACGCTGCCTTCAGAGTCCATCAATAGGCCGGCGACCTGATGTGCCAAGACATCGAGCGCACCGTGGTGAATGATTGTTGGCTGATACTAGAACTCCCTGTGAGGTTCTGGTTAGAGTGTGTCCGGATCTTCCTACGCGTTGTACGAGGCTGTTGACCTGGCGCGGGGACATGTACTGGACGACGAGGTCGACGGAGCCGATGTCGATGCCCAGCTCCAGGGTGCTAGTGCAGACTAGTCCCTTGACCTGGCGGGCCTTGAACGCCTCCTCTGCCCGGACCCGCTCTTCCTTTGGGAGCGAACCGTGGTGGACCATTATCTTCTTGTCCATCATGTTGAATTTCGAGCCGAGCATCTCAGCGTTGACCCGGCTGTTGACGAAGATTAGCGTAGAATCGTGCGCTTCGACAAGATCAGCCACTAAGGCGAGTCGTGCGGCAGCCTCAGGGGCCGTGTAGAGGCGTCGGGCGAGTTCCTGATCCTCCTCGCCAGGCGGAGGATACTCGATCTTGTACCTGGTATCCTTGCTCAGCGGAATCTGAATAATCCTGACCGGCTCAGAGCCGCCGAGAAATCGAGAAATCTCCTCGGGATTGCCAACAGTTGCCGAGAGTCCTACCCTTTGGAATCCTTCTGGACGCGCTTCTCTGAGCCGTTCTAGCCCAACTGTCAGCTGGACGCCGCGACGATCTCCTGCCAGTTCGTGAACCTCATCGACCACTACTGCCTTGACGTGTAGAAGGTGTTGTCTCATCCGCCTTCCAGGAAGGATTGCTTGCAGTGTTTCTGGAGTAGTTATGAGAAGGTCTGGAGGTCTGCCAGCCATTCTTCGGCGATCAGCCGCAGGAGTGTCACCATGTCTGACCTCGACCGTGAAGCCAAGTTTCGCTGACCAGATCTGCAGGCGTTTGAGGAGATCGCGGTTTAGTGCTCTGAGCGGAGTGATGTAGAGTAGCGAGATTCCTTGTCGATTCTGGTCCTGGACCATCTTGTCCATGAGTGGTAGGAGGGCAGCCTCTGTCTTTCCTGATCCGGTAGGTGCTATGACCAAGACATTCTCGCCTTGAACGATGAAAGGAATCGCCTCTGCCTGAGGAGGAGTTGGGGCGGAGATCCCAGTCTCTTGCAGGAGACCCTTCAAGGGCGGTGAGAGCAGAGTGAATGCTTCTTGCACTGCAAGTTTCCCGATGGTTGAGGGTCTATTGCATTGTGCTTCTGAGAAATAAACTTCCTAGGTGACCAAAAGTGCGGT